>JBPBQU010000265.1:0-3518 GCA_050955085.1 Janthinobacterium lividum
CCGGCGCTGAGGGTGCCCACCGCGGTGTCAACAGGCGGTTGAGCGCACGCGTCGGTGACCTTTCTGTGGACGCCCCCGCCTCGGTGAGCTGAGCGTCGCGAGGGTGGACGCATGACGCCATCCCGAACCTCCAGGTCTGCCTCCCACCCGGAACCCCTTCTCCACGACCCCCCGCTGCTGCGGTTGCGCGGGCCCGCCGACCTCATCGCGATCCTCCCCTACCGCATCGGCTTCCACCCCGCCCAGAGCATCGTCCTGGTCGAGCTGACCCCGCCGACGCCCGGCGGCCCGGGTACCCGGCTCGGCGCCGTCGTGCGCACCGACCTCTCCCCGTGCTCCGGTGCCCTCGTCCGGGACGCGGACGGTGTCGCCCGGACGGCCGTGGAGGCCCTCATTCGAGCTTCCCCGTCGTTGTCCGGGTGCAAGGCCACGGACGGCGAGCCCGTCAACGGTGCTGCGCTCGGTGGCGAGGCGTTAGGGGGTGCCCGGTTCGGATCATCAGCTGCCACCGAGGTGGTCGTCGTCTGCTTCGACGACACCGGGGCCCGCGGCCCGCGTGCCGAACTGACGGCAGGACCGGCGGGGCAGGCGGTGATCGAACGCGCGGTCACGCTGCTGGTCGAGCGTGGCGTGCCGGGCCCCGAGGTGCTGCTCGTGAACCGGGGTCGCTGGCGTTCGTTCGGCTGCTCGCACACCGGGTGCTGCCCACCACAGGGGCACCGGTTGCGCCGCGCCGACGGTGACCGGGTCGCGGCGCAGGCCGTCGCGCTCGGCCTCACCGCCGCCCCCGACCGAGCGAGGGCGCTCCCGCCCACCGAACCCTTCGAGGCCGCACTGCTCGCACGGGCACGAACCGCCCGGACCCGGGCCGACCTTCTCGCCTGGGGCCCCTCGCGACGCCGGGCGGTTCTCCGCACCTGGGCTCGCGAACGGGGCCGCTACGAAGAGGCCGTGACGTTAACCCGGGTGGCTGCGGACGTCTGTGGAGAGCTGCTCGCTGCCTGCGACGACCTCTGGATGCGCGACGCCCTGCTCCTCGACGCCGCGCCTGAGCCACTGCGCGCCCGCGCGCTCGATGCCCTCGTCGCGGGGCCCCCACCCGCCACCGGGTGGTGCCTTGGACCCCCCACCGGGCTGTGCCTTGCTCCCGATGACGAGACCCGGTGCGAGACGGACGACGTGCTCGTGGGTGAGCTCGTCGGGGAGGCCATGCGCGCCGCGCCGGATCCGAACCGGGCCCGTGCCGCGGCGGCGCTCGCGGTCGACGTGGCCCGCCATGCGCAGGGACGCGACGGTTCGGGGGCCTGGGCGCTGGCGGCGTGGCTGCATCTGTCGGGGGGTGACGGTGTCCGGGCGGGGGCCTGCGCCGACGAGGCGTTGCGGGTGGACGAGGATCACCGGCTGGCCGCTCTCGTCCGCCAGGCCGTGCGAAGCGGTGTCCGCCCTTCTGGCCGCAGGAGCTGAACTCGGCACACCGCGGGTGGGTGTGCTGACGCGGTGCAGGTGTCGCGCGGCCTCGCGTCTAGTACGGTCACGGCGGCTGGCTCCCGCGTGACGGGTGCCCGTGGTCAACAGTTTCAGGAGGGTGCGGGATGGGGATCGTCGTCGGCTACGTGGCCAACCCGGAGGGGCGTGCGGCCCTGCGTCGGGCGGGGGAGGCAGCGTTGCGCCTGGCTGTACCCCTGGTCGTCGTGCACAGTCAGCGACCGGGTCGCGAGGTCGACTCCGAGGAGTCGACGCAGCTGGACGCCCTGCACGAGACGCTGCGTGAGCAGCTGCAGGCGGCCGGTCTGTCCCACGAGGTGCGTGCCGTTGCCGACAGCGAGGACCCGGCCGATGACCTGATCGCGGCGGCCGAGGAGTCCGGTGCCAGCCTGATCGTCATCGGGCTGCGTCGCCGTACCTCCGTGGGCAAGCTGATCCTCGGTGCCAGTGCCCAGCGGATCCTCCTCGACGCGCCCTGCCCCGTCCTCGCCGTCAAGCCCGAGGACTGACCTGCCGCGGCGGGGAGCGACCTGGCGCACTGCACCACCCATGACCCGGGCACGCGATGGCTCGTGCGGGTCGCATGCACGGCGCTGACCTGGGATGCAGGGGCCGGCGCCCGGCCGCACAGCCTCCGTGCCCGCCCCGAGGGCCGGGCTCGCCGCGGTGCCCGGCGCCGAAAGGGGCGCCGTCGTGACACACTGGGCGTTCGTCGTCCTCTGCGGGCATGCATCCGGGCCCGCCGATGTTGACCTTGTCGGCTGCTGCCCGCGCAGCCTTGTTCCGCCCACGACGAAAGGCAGTCCGTGTCGTCGGTACCGACCTCCCGGCCGCTCCCGCCAGAGTTCGCTCATGCCCCGTTCCAAGAGCTCCTGCAGCACGGAACCACCCACGGTTTCGTCGATGCGCAGGCCGTGCGCACCGCATGCGAGGCCGCTCAGGTTCCCGTGCAGCGCATGAAGGCCGTGCTGCGCGCCCTCGATGACGCCGGGGTGACCGTCAAGGTCTCTGATGACGCCCCCAAGCGTGCCGTGGCTGCGGCCTCGACGCGCCGGACGACATCCACGGCGACCGCCACCAAGACGGCGCGTCCAGCGGCCAAGCGTGCCGCGGCGGCAGCCCCGCCCGCCGAGGGTGAGGCGGCTCCGGCCGTCAAACCGGCGGGGAAGCCCGCGGCGAAGAGCGCAGCCAAGACGGCGGTCAAGGCCGCGGCCAAGACCGCCAAGCCCGCTGCGAAGACCGCCAAGGGTGACGCACCCGCCGCCGACGAGACCACCGAGGACGCCAAGGAGGAAGACCTCCTCGCCGAGGACGAGTCTGCTTCCGACGAGGCGACCGACGAGGCCGCCGCCAAGAAGACCACCGGCGGCTTCACCCTGCGCGACGACGACGACGACGCGCCGGCCCAGCAGGTCGCGACCGCCGGTGCGACGGCCGACCCGGTCAAGGACTACCTCAAGCAGATCGGCAAGGTCGCCCTCCTCAACGCCGAACAGGAGGTCGAGCTCGCCAAGCGCATCGAGGCCGGTCTGTTCGGGGAGGAGAAGCTGCACTCCGGCGACACGATCGACTCCATCTTCAAACGCGAGTTGTGGTGGATCAGCGAGGACGGGCGGCGAGCCAAGAACCACCTGCTCGAGGCCAACCTCCGCCTGGTCGTCTCACTGGCGAAGCGCTACACCGGCCGCGGAATGCTCTTCCTGGACCTGATCCAGGAGGGGAACCTCGGGCTGATCCGGGCGGTCGAGAAGTTCGACTACACCAAGGGTTATAAGTTCTCGACCTATGCGACGTGGTGGATCCGCCAGGCCATCACCCGCGCCATGGCCGACCAGGCGCGCACCATCCGTATCCCGGTGCACATGGTCGAGGTCATCAACAAGCTCGCCCGCGTTCAGCGGCAGATGCTGCAGGACCTGGGACGCGAACCGACTCCGGAGGAGCTCGCCAAAGAGCTCGACATGACTCCGGAGAAGGTCGTCGAGGTCCAGAAGTACGGACGTGAGCCGATCTCACTGCACACCCCCCTGGGT
>JBPBQU010000266.1:0-3511 GCA_050955085.1 Janthinobacterium lividum
AGACTGAAGTCTGCACAACTGAAGAGCACGTCAGGAGGGCTGGCCGAGTGGCTGAAGGCGGCGGTCTTGAAAACCGCTAGGGAGGTAACCACCCCTTCCTCGGGGGTTCGAATCCCTCGCCCTCCGCATCGTGTCCGTCGATGCGACCTGCAGCGCACGCGTCCTCGACAAGGCCCGGTCATGGGTGTTGAGCGCCGCCGCTGCGTCAGCGTGGGGACGGGCATTGCCCCGGGTGATCAGCCGACGGATCGTCGGTGGTGACGCAGCACCCGACCGCCCGAGCATCGCCTCGCCTACGCTGTCGCGATGCCAGATCTTCGACCAGGCGAGCCCACGCCGCGGGCCACCGGGTCCGACCCTGCGGAGTCGAGTACGCCCGCGTGGCGGCGCCACACCCCGGGGGAACCTCGTTGGCATCTGGTGGTGGCTGTGGTGGTGGTGATCGCGTTGCAACTCGCGCTGCCCGACCGGCTGGGTCTGCGCCCCAAGGGGCTCCTGCCCGCCATGGAGGGCGCATTGCTCGTCGCTCTCGTCATCGCGAACCCGGGGCGCCTGGAGAACCGGCACCCGGCGTTGCGCTACGCGGGCCTCGCGCTGGTCGCGCTGGTGGGCTTGGCGAACGCCACGTCGGTCGTCCTCCTGGTGGGCGAACTGCTGGATGCCGGGGGCCGCGTCGAGAGCGCGGGCGCGTTGCTCGCCAGCGGCGCCGCGGTCTACACCACGAACATCGTGGCGTTCGCCTTGTGGTTCTGGGACACCGATCGTGGAGGGCCGGTGCGTCGTGCCGCAGGGGAGCGCCAGTACCCGGATCTGGCGTTTCCACAGATGATGAACCCGGAACTGGCTGCGCCGCACTGGGAGCCACGACTGCTGGACTACCTGTACCTCAGCTACACCAACTCCACGGCGTTCAGCCCTACGGACACCATCCCGATGGCCCGCTGGGCGAAGGTGTCCATGGGATTGCAGTCCACCATTGCGCTGGTCACCGTCGCGCTGGTGATCGCCCGCGCCATCAACGTCCTGCCCTGAGCCCTGCGGGGTCTCATCCCTCGGGTGTCGCGAACGGCGTGCGGCCCGCGCACCCGGGGTCTTGTCGCTCGTTTCCGGCCATCACCCGCGGCTCAGCTCGTGATGTCCTTGGAGACCAGTCGCGCCCAGGCCGCGGCGCCGAGAACCACCACGTAGGCCAGGTGCACACCCGTGGCCCGCAGCAGCGTCCCGGGGTCCGGCGATGTCCGCAGCAGCTCCCCGAAATCCAGCCAATGATCAGTCAGCAATCCCGGGTGGATACCCGACAGTTGCGGGACGGCGTCCAGCACGGCGGAGGCGACGGCGATCGCCAGCGTCGCCGCCATCGCCGCCAGCGGGTTCTCCGTCAGTGACGACATGAACACCCCCGCGGCCGCCAGGCCGAACATCGCGATCGCGACGAACACCGCGATCAGCAGTGCCCGGAACAGCCCGTTGCCCAAGCTCACGGTGTCGCCCGAGAGCAGGGTCACCGCGTGCAACCCGAAGAGGATGCCACCGGTCGCCAAGGAGGAGAGCGCCACGACGGCGATCCCGGCGGCGGTGAACGTCGCGACGCCCAGGGCTTTGACCGCCAGTAGCCGGCTGCGGGACAACGGGACGGTCAACAGGTAGCGCAGGGTCCCGCCGCCTGCCTCCCCGGCGATGCTGTCACCCGCGACGACGCTGATCACCAACGGCAGGAAGAACGGCACCGTGACGGTGAGCGCGGTGAAGACCAGGAACACGCCGTTGCCGGTGATCTGGCTGAGGAACTGCGGGCCGTCACCGCCGCGCGGGGTGCTGATGTCGACGGCGATCCCGATGACGATCGGCACGACCGCGAGCGCTGCGAGCAACGCCAGGTTTCGTCGGCGTCGGAACACCAACTGGATCTCGCTGGCGTACTGACGGCCGAGGGCGCCGCGCCGACGTGGTGCCACCGTGAACGGGGCCGTGGTGGTGGTGGTGTCAACGACGGACATCGAAACCCTCCCCGGTGAGTGAGACGAACAGGTCTTCGAGGTCGACACGTTCCACCACGAGCCCCTGCAACCGGGCCCCCGCCGTGACGACGGCCGCCGCGACGGCCTCGGGCGCGACGCCCGTCAACCGCGCGCGCAGGACGCCACCCTGCTCGTCGGCCGTGATCTCGGTGATGCCGAGGCCGGTCAGGGCGGTGCGGGCGAGGCCGGTGTCGGGTGTGCGGAGTGTGACGAAGGGGGCGTCGTCGGAAAGAACGTCCGCGAGCGTGCCCTGGCGCAGCAGGACCCCACCGGCCATGATCCCGATGTGGGTGGCCATCTGTTCCACTTCGGTCAGTAGGTGGCTGGAGACCAGGACGGTGGTCCCGTCGGCGGCGAGTTCGGCGATCAGGTGGCGGACCTCGCGGGTGCCCTGCGGGTCCAACCCGTTGGTGGGTTCGTCGAGGACGAGCAGATCACGCGGTTGCAGCAGCGCGGCGGCCAGCCCGAGGCGCTGCTTCATGCCGAGGGAGTAGGTGCGGAACCGTTTGCCCGCCGCCGCGCTGAGACCGACCCGGGCCAGGGCGTCCGCGCAGCGGCGCGAACTCGTGGCCGGGTCCGCGGTGGCGTCGAGCAGATCGAGGCGCCGGAGGTTCGCGGCGCCGGAGAGGTAGGGGTGGAACGCGGGCCCCTCGATGAGGCAGCCGACGCGGGGGAGGATGTCGGACAACCGTCCCGGCACCGCGCGGCCGAGGAGTTCCACCTCGCCTTCGTCGGGTGCGATCAGGCCGAGGAGCATCCGGATGGTGGTCGTCTTCCCCGAACCGTTGGGGCCCAGGAAGCCGTAGACCGCGCCGCGCGGCACCTCCAGGTCGACGGCGTTCACCGCGACCTGGTCACCGAAACGGCGGGTGAGCCCGGTGGTGCGGATCGCGGCCTGCACGCCGGAAGTCGTCGAGGTGAGCAGGTCCGCGTCCGTCTGGGTCACCGTGGCGATCAGGCCTGGACGCCTGCGGCGCTCTCGAGCACCGCAGGAGTGACCGCACCGATGAACACCCGGCCGTCGGGCGTCATCAAGATGTTGACCAGGGTGGTGCTCAGCAGCTTGGCGCCACCGGGGAGTGTGGTGGTGAGCCGGCCGAGCAGGTCGGTGGTGGCGGGGTCGGCGTGCCGGGAGCCGGCAGCAGCGCCCGGGGTGGCGCCGCTCATGAGGGCCGTGGCGGAACCGGCCGGGAAGGCGAGCACCGATGCCCAGCCCGTGCCGAGAACGGTCGGCGCACCTGTCGCGCTGTACTCCCTCGCGCTGTGTTTGATCGCGCTGTGGTCCACCGCGCTGTGGTCCGTCGAGCTGTGGTCCATCGCGTCGGACGGCTTCGCGGTTGCCGTGTGCTGGGTGATCTTCGTCCCGGCGGGCGGCGTGAACGCGAACGTGGACGCCGCCGGAATGGTGAAGGACACGTCCGTGAACCCGGCTTCCAGCACCGGCTCGTCACCGGCAGTCCCGAACACCTGCACCTGCAGCGGCACGGAGGTCT
>JBPBQU010000267.1:0-3443 GCA_050955085.1 Janthinobacterium lividum
GTGCTTGCCGCCTGGCAGGACTGGACGATCACCGCACCGCGGGAACTGTGGTCGACATGCAAGATCCTGGCCAACCCGAGCAAGGGAAACCGGGTCCAGCTCAGCGGCACCTGGGTGGGTTCGGCGTCCCCCGACAAGGTGCTGACGACGTTGTTGTCAACCCTGCCGAAACCCGATAGCGATTCCCGGCGCCAGCGCGATTACGCCGCCACGATGGCATTCATGGCGGGGTGTTCCGGAGAGGACGCCGCGGCCTGTCTCGCCGAGGCCCGCTCGAGCGCGAAACGGTTACCGTTCGCGGCGACGTCATCCATCCTGGCCCACGCATTACCCGACGAGGGTGTCGAGGCGATCGTCGACGCGGTCACCGCGATCACCGCGGCTGCACCCCTCGGACTCGTCGAAGCGGGTTCGTCCTTCGACGCCCTCGGTGGCGCCGTCACCGACGTCGGGGCCGCGGACACGGCCTTCCCGTGGCGTTCCGCGCTGGCCACCGTGCAGCACACCGCCACCTACACCGGCGCAGCCGTCACGGCGTTCGACGAGTTCGTCACCAGATCCCGGACGACCTTGGAACCCTGGACGGGGACGGCCGCGTACGCGAACTACGCCGACCCGACACTGCAGGATCCCGCCGCGGCCTGCTGGGGTGAGAATCTCCCGCGGTTGACGCAGGTGCGGGGGACCTACGACCCGTCGCACATCCTCTCCCCCACCACCTGAGGGTGGAACTGGGCAACCCTGCCCCCCGCAACCCGCAACCCGCGGATCCTCGGTGCCCGCCCACCGGATGCCACCGGTAGCGTCTCAGCGTGAGTGCCAGCCCCGTCCCCGCGTCCCACGACGTCCACGCCGACCTGCTGGCCGTGCTGCGCACCGGTTCCACCGACGCCCGCCCCAACGCTGGCATCGTCGTGCCCGTCCCCACACCCCCGGGTATCGACGACTTCTCCGCCGACCCACTCGCGGTGGGCTTGCTGCCCGTGGCCACGACCTCCCGGGACACCCGTGCGGTGGCAGTCGTCCTCGCGGGCAACGACGCACTGGTCGATGCGGGTCCACTGGCCGGTGCTTTCACGGCGGGGTTGCTCACCGCTCTCGCCACACGGGGTTCACGGGTGGCAGTCGTCGGCGGGTCGAGCACCCCAGCGGTGCGCGGGGAACTCGCCCGGTTCGGCCTCGCTCGCCTCCTGGGCGACGCGCCGGGACGACAAGCCAGCGCCATCCCCGCCGACACCACCCCCAAGAACACCCGCCCTCAGAGCAGTGGCCCCCAAAACAGTGGCTCCCAAAACAGTGGGCCCGAGGACACCGGCCGCCTGGACGAGCTCCGCGAGCAGCTCCAGACGATCGCCCTGAGGGTGCACGACCCCCTCGCCGGCGACGGGCCGAGCCTCGTCGCCGCCATCGCCGACCTCGCGGCCCTGCGTGCCCGGCATCTGCATCCGCCGCTGGTAGCGACCGCGGCTTCCTGGACGTCCGAGGACCGCGCGCGGTTCCTCGAGGCGTTGCGACACAGATCGTCCGCGAAGGACTCGACGACCGGCCCGAGCGACGAGGAGGTCGATGCGGTCCTGCCCCACCTCACGGCCCTACCCGGTGCGCTGGAACGGTTGTCGCAACTCCTCGACGGCTTCGTCACCGACCTCTCCTGGCGCCGGCGCCCACGGACCCTCCAGGAGCTGCACCGCGCACTCGACCTGCTTCGCCAGGTGGACGACGCCCAGCGGACCTACCTCCCGTTGGCCCTCGGTGCCGATCTGGACCAGGCCCGCGCTGTGCTCACCCGTCAGCACCGGTCATTGCTCAGCGCCGAGGAACGAGAGCGCCGCCGGGAGGTGCGGCGGCTCGCTGCGCTACGCCACGACGGGTCCTTCGGACTGGCCGACGTCGAGGTACTGCAGGACCTGCAGCGCGCCTGGGCCGAGCACGCCGACGGTCCGCCGACCACCTGGCCCGGGTCCGCCGAACTGGCCGGGCACCTCGACAACGTGCACACCGCCCTCGCCTCAACCGCAGACGTCCTGGCGCCACAGCTCACCGGCCCGGCCGGCGGACCGGACGCGTTCGACCTCGCCGAGAGCGGAGCCCTGTCCGCCGCTGCGCAGACGCTGGTGTCGAATGCGCAAGCCCGGCACGCGCGGTCGACCCTCCCCCAGGACGTCCTCGAGGACCTGGTGACCGCCCTGCCCAGCGGGGCCTCCGCCGCGGAAGCCGACGAGTTCGTGCGGGCGCTGTGGCTGCGGGCCCTCGTCGCGGACCGGCTGGCCTCTTTCGATACCGAACCCCTCACCGCCGACCTCGTCACCGAGTTCCGCACCTTGGACGCCGCCCGCCGCGCCCACGGTGCCCGTGAGCTCGCGACGTCGCTGGAGGACGGCCGCGCCCCCGTCGTCACCACCGTCGCCACGGGGTCGAGCGTCGCGTCAGCGTCACCCGACGAGTCCCCCTACGACGTTCTCGTCGTGGACGACGCGCAACTGCGCACCGGTGATGAGGTGGCCGAGTTGGCGGCGCAGGCCCGCCAGCTGGTCCTGATCCAGACGGTAGCCGCAGCGGGGGCGGATTCCGCGTGGGCTCGGACGGCACTCGTGCTGGCCCCGCATCACCTCGTGAACGCGCCGGTGCCCACCGACGACGCCGTCGGGGTCCTCCGCGCCTCCCTCGCCACGGCGGTCCGGGCCGCGGGATTGAGCGCGGTGGAGGGGGCCACGGTGGCGGGTGAGCCCGTCGACGTGCTGGTCACCGGTGACACCCAGGGACGCACCCTGGCGCTCGACCTCGACGCCAGCGCCGCCGACCTCCCCACGGTGCAGGACCGCGAAGTAGCGCGACCGGCGCGATGGGAGGCCGCGGGCAGCGGTCACCACCGGGTCCGCACGGCGGACTGGTTCCGCGATCCCCGATCCTCGACCCAGCAGATCGTCGAGGCGTTCCGCGCACTTCCCGCACCGATCCCGACGCCCACCCCGACGCCCACCCCCACCCCAGCCCCGACCCCGACCCCGACCCCGACCCCGACAGCATCGAGTCTCCGGACCGGGCAGGCGGCACCGGCGGAAACCCAGGCGCCGCTCGCCGTCCCGTCGGGTCTCGGGCTCCTGAGCGATGCCGAGGCCACGGTCTCCGCGTTCGTCGCGGGCCTGGACGGATCGCACCCGAACGTCGACCACACCCCGGCCGCGGTGGTGGACGCGGCGGTCGCCCTGGGGTACGCCCGGTTGGGGGTGAGCACGGGGGACACACAGGTCATGGACGCGGCGATGGACCTGCTGGGTTTCCGTCGTCGTGGCATCAAGGTGCTCCGCGCTTTCAAGGAGTCCTTGCAGCGCAGCAAGAAGCGGATGAGGGGTGCCGGGGTACGCATCAGCTGAACACGCTCAGCGTGCCGCGGTCCCGGCGCCGCCACTCACGTGTCTGCGCCGTAAACTAAAGGTCATGGA
>JBPBQU010000268.1:0-3441 GCA_050955085.1 Janthinobacterium lividum
AAACAAATTGGCATCAACACTTGGCACACTGTTGAGTTCTCAAGAACCGGACGCACCCACCCGAACAACCCCACACAAGAGGCCACCGAAGAGGGGCAACTTTCCCAGCCTAACCCGACACCAGGCCAACCCACAACCCGAACACCAGGCCAAGTTCCTCGAACCGACCCTAGTTGCGGATCACCGTGACTGTCAGGCCCAGGTTTTCCGCCCCGTCAGGGCGACATCCAGAACATTAGACGGCCCTGGCCGGGCAAGGCAAATCCGCTCCCTTCGCAGCTCCACTTCCCTACTCTCCCAGGGTGAGTGACACAGCAGCGAGAGATTTCTTGCCTCGCCGCAAGACCGCGTAGCGCCCGTGCAACAGTTCGAGGCCGGCCAAGCTCGCCTCCGTGTCGGTCACCTTCACGTTGTTGACGTAGACACCCCCCTCAGTGATGGTGCGGCGCGCTCCGCCCAGGCTGGGCGCCAGGCCGGTGTCCACCAGCAACTGGGCCAGCCGTACGTCGCCGGAGGTCGGCGTGGCCGTGGGCAGCTCCTCCAGTGCCCCCTGGAGGGTGCGCTCGTCGATGAGGGTCAGATCGGAGCCGCCGAAGAGGGCCCGGGAGGCGTCCTCGACGGCCACCGCCACAGCCTCCCCGTGCACGAGCGCCGTCACGTCGTGAGCGAGAGCGCGCTGCGCCGCGCGGGCCCGGGGTTCCTCCTGCGTCTGCCGGAAGAGTTCCTCGATCTCCGTCCTGCTGCGGAAGGAGAAGGCCCGCAGGTAACCCCCGACCTGCGCGTCCTCCGCGTTGAGCCAGAACTGGAAGAACGCGTAGGGGGACGTGAGGTCGGGATCGAGCCACACCGCACCGGACTCCGTCTTGCCGAACTTCGTACCGTCGGCCTTGGTGAGCAACGGCGTCGCGAGCGCGTGGACGGTGTGCTGCTCCACCCGGCGCACGAGTTCGCATCCGGCCGTGATGTTGCCCCACTGGTCGGACCCACCGAGCTGCAGCGTGCAACCGTTGCGCCGGTGCAGCTCGAGATAGTCGTTGCTCTGCAGCAGGACATAGCTGAACTCGGTGAAACTGATCCCCGACGTCGCCAGCCGCTTGCTCACCGCCTCCCGGTCGAGCATGCGGTTCACGCTGAAGTGCTTGCCGACGTCGCGCAGGAACTCGATAGCCGACATCGGCTGTGTCCAGTCGAGGTTGTCCACCATCGTCGCGGCCGCGGGGCCCTCGAAGTCCAGGAACGGTTCGATCTGTCGCTGCAGGCCCGTGACCCAGCCGGCCACCGTCGCGGGGTCGTTCATGGTGCGCTCGGCTGAGGGCCGCGGGTCCCCCACCAACCCGGTGGCCCCGCCCACCAGGATCAGCGGGTGGTGGCCGGCCTGCTGCAACCGTTTCGCGGTGAGGACCTGGACGAGGTGTCCCACGTGAAGGCTCGCGGCGGTCGGGTCGAAACCGACGTAATAGGTGATCGGGCCTGCCGAGAGAGCCTCCCGCAGCGCGGCCTCATCCGTGGACTGCGCGACCAGGCCCCGCCACTGCAGTTCTTCCCAGACGTCGCTCACGACTCGGGTGCTCCTCAGGTGTCTGGACCCGACATGGCGGGTCCGGGCGTCGTTCGCCCGCCGACACGGTACGCGGAGACCGTCCGGTCTCCGAGGAGCGAAGCGCGCCACGGCGTCGGGGCACCGGCCCCGGCCACCCCGACACGAGGTCCCCAGACGACCACCGCGTCGTCGACCGGGTTCCCGCCGTGCAGCTGGAGGCCACCCGCTGCGCACACGTCGACGCCGTCCTGCGCCTTCGCGACCGCCAGTGCCCGCGTCAACCGGGCGGGACCCCTGGCGAGCTCGACATCGCGCTTCGCTGCGACCCGGCGCGAGCGTGCCAGTTCGACCCCCTCCACGATCTCCCCGGCCCGCAACAGAACAGCCGACGCCGTCCCCTCCGGGCCACACACCAGATTCATGCACCAGTGCATGCCGTAGGAGAAGTAGACGTAGGCGTACCCGGGGGGGCCGAACATCACGGCCGTGCGTGGGGTCCGCCCCCGGAACGCATGCGAACCCGGGTCGGACTCCCCCGCGTACGCCTCCACCTCCGTCAGGCGCACGCCCACCGTGCCCTCCGGCGTCCGGTGGGTCAGCACGCAGCCGAGCAGATCACGCGCCACCTCGACGACGTCGCGCGCGAAGAACTCACGAGACCTCGGGTCCACGATCAGGGACGTGCCCACGCCAGGTTTCGGGCGAGCGAGTCCTGTGCCGCTTCGAGCTGTTCCGCGACACGGATCGGCGCGGTTCCGCCGATACCGTCGCGCGAGGCCAACGAACCCTCCAGCGAGATGACCTCCTTGAGCGCCGGGGTCAGGTGCGCGGAGATCGTGGCCAGGTCCTCCACCGTCAGATCCCACAACTCCACGCCCTGTCCTTCTGCAGCCGAGCGTTCCTCGCAGCGGCGCACACAGGCTCCGGAGATCTGGTGGGCGTCTCGGAAGGGAACCCCCTGGCGAACGAGCCACTCGGCGATGTCGGTGGCCAACGCAAAACCCTGAGGGGCCAGCTCTGCCATCCGTCCGGTGTGGAAGTGCAGGGTCGCGACCATGCCGGCGACCGCGGGCAAGAGGACTTCGAGGGTGTCGACCGCGTCGAAGACGGGTTCCTTGTCCTCCTGCAGGTCGCGGTTGTAGGCGAGCGGCAGACCCTTGAGGGTCGCGAGCAGTCCGGTGAGGTCACCGATCAACCGACCGGCCTTGCCGCGGGCGAGTTCCGCGACGTCGGGGTTCTTCTTCTGCGGCATGATGCTCGACCCCGTCGACCAGGCGTCGTCGAGGGTCACGAAGGAGAACTCCTTCGTCGCCCAGGTGATGACCTCCTCGGAGAACCGCGACACGTCCACCCCGATCATCGCCGTCACGAACGCGAACTCGGCGGCCACATCTCGCGAGGCGGTGCCGTCGATCGAGTTCTCCACGCTGCGCTCGAAACCGAGTTCGCGAGCCACCGCGACGGGGTCGAGGCCCAGGGAGGATCCGGCGAGAGCCCCGGAACCGTAAGGCGACACCGCGGCGCGGGCGTCCCAATCGCGCAGTCGTTCGACGTCGCGCAGCAGCGGCCAGGCGTGCGCCATGAGGTGGTGACCGAGAAGTACGGGCTGGGCGTGCTGCAGATGGGTCCGCCCCGGCATGGCCGCGCCGCGGTGCGCCGCGGCCTGGGTGAGCAGCGCCTCGACGACGTCCAGCACGAACCCGGCGATCACCCGGGCGTGATCGCGCAGGTACATCCGCAACAATGTGGCGATCTGGTCGTTACGCGAGCGGCCCGCCCGCAACCGCCCCCCGACGTCGGCACCGACACGCTCGACCAGCGCACGCTCCAACGCGGAATGCACGTCCTCGTCGTCCTCGCCCGGCAGGAAGGCGCCCGACACCACGTCGGCGTCGAGGGTG
>JBPBQU010000269.1:0-3425 GCA_050955085.1 Janthinobacterium lividum
ATCGTCGGCAGAAGCATTCCCATGCACACCGACGGTGCCGCGTTCTTGATCGAGAAGCGGGTAGCGACATGTGGATCTGTTGCGGCGGTTCAGCGACCACGAACTTTCACACCAGACCACTAGGATTGCGGGGATGAACCCGGCGGGCAGGCTCGATGTGGCGGTCATCGGCGCCGGTCGGGTCGGGCCCGTCCTGGGGGCGGCGTTGCGGGCCGCGGGGCATCGCATCGTGGGGGTCGCCGCGACGTCGCGTCGCAACGCCGAGCGTGCCGAGGCGTTACTTCCCGACGTGGCCTGGATCGATCCGGGAGAGGCGTTCGCGGCCGATCTCGTGCTCCTCGCCGTTCCCGACGACGTCCTCGCCCCGCTCGTGCGCGATCTCGCCGGCCACGTGCGCGCCGGTCAGCTCGTGGCCCATACCAGCGGCCTGCACGGCACGGCCGTCCTCGCCCCGGCCGCGGAGCGGGGGGCGCTGGCGATGGCGCTGCACCCCGCCATGACCTTCACCGGGACCTCCCTCGACATCGGGCGGTTGCTGGGGGCCGCGGTGGCCGTGACCGTCTCACCGGTCCTGCTGCCCGTGGCCGACGCCCTGGTGCGCGAGTGGGGTTCCACCCCCGTGGTCGTCGCCGAGAAGGACCGGGCGCTCTACCACGCGGCGCTCGCCCACGGTTCGAACCACCTCGTGACCTTGGTCGCGCAGGCCCTCGACGCGGCCCGGGTCGTGGTGGGTGACGCCGCCCCCGCCGTGCTCCGCCCGCTGCTCGTCGCGGCTCTGGACAATGCCCTGACGGCCGGTGACGAGGCGTTGACCGGTCCGGTAGCCCGTGGTGACGTCGGCACGGTGGCCGCGCACCTGCGCGTCCTTGCCGAACGTGTTCCCGACGGGGTCGACCCCGGGACCGCCGCCACCTACGCCCGGTTGGGTGGGGTGGCCGTGCGCCGCGCACAGCGGTCGGGTCGGCCCCCCAGCACGTCGGCGCAGGCTTTGATGCAACTGTTCGAGAACGTCGTCGAGCCGTCCGAAGACCCTGGAGAAGGAACGTCGTGAGTCTCACCCTCACCCTCGCCCGCACCCGCGCGGAGCTCAGTCAGGCCCGGGCCGCGCTGCCCGGACCGGTCGCCGTGGTCATGACGATGGGCGCACTGCACGCGGGTCACGCCCAGCTCGTCCGCGAGGCCCGCACCCGGGCTGCTTCGGTGCTCGTGACCGTGTTCCTCAACCCCCTGCAGTTCGGGCCGGGGGAGGACCTCGCCCGCTACCCCCGCACGCTCGACGACGATCTGCGCCTCGTCGAGCAGGCGGGGGCCGACGTCGTCTTCGCGCCCGCCCCCGATGTCGTCTACCCCGACGGTGACCCGGGTGTCCGGGTGAGCGCGGGCCCGCTGGGTGAGGTGCTGGAGGGCGCCAGCCGATCCGGGCACTTCGACGGTGTGCTGACCGTGGTGGCCAAGATGTTCCACCTCACCCGCGCCGACCTCGCGTTCTTCGGGCAGAAGGACGCCCAGCAGTTGCTCCTCGTGCGCCGCATGGTGCGCGACCTCGACTTCGGTGTCGACGTCGTCGCCGTCCCGACGGTACGCGAGCAGGACGGTCTCGCGATGTCGAGCCGTAACCGCTACCTCACCCCCTTCGACCGCGAGATCGCGTTGTCACTGGGTCGTGCGTTGGCCGCGGGGGAGGCCGCCGCCGGGGAGGGGCCGTCGGCGGTCCGTCGGGCGGCACGCGGCGTCCTGCTGGCCGAGCCCGCAGCCCGGGTGGACTACCTGGCCCTGGTGGACCCCGTCGACCTCGTCGACGTGCGCGAGCACTACCGCGGGGACGCCCTGCTCGCGGTCGCGGCCCGGGTCGGTTCCACCCGGCTCATCGACAACGTCCCGCTCGTGGTGGGGCGTCCGCTCGACTGACGAGAAGGGCCGGTGGGCGCGGATAACCTTGCGCCTGTGAACGACTCCCACGACACCGAGCTCGACGGTAGCCAGTTGGATGGCAGCCAGCGCGACGCTAGCCAGTCGGACGCCAGCCAGTCGGATGACTTCCCCGAGCAGGTCAAGGTCCGCCGGGACAAACGCGACCGGATCATCGCCGAGGGGGGTGAGGCGTACCCCGTCTCGGTGCCGCGTACGACGTCGCTGCAGCAGGTGCGGGAGGCCTACGCGCACCTCGGTGCGGGGGAGGAGACGACGGACGTCGTCGGGATCACCGGTCGCGTCGTGTTCCTGCGGGGCACCGGGAAACTCGCCTTCGCCACCCTGCAGGAGGGTGACGGCACCCGGTTGCAGGTCATGGTCTCGCGCGACGGTGCGGGGGAGGGTGCCCTCGCGGCGTGGAAGACCGACGTCGACCTGGGTGACTTCGTCTTCGTGCACGGGAACGTGATCTCCTCCAAACGCGGTGAACTCTCCGTGTTCGCGGACTCGTGGGCGATGGCCTCGAAGTCGTTGCGTCCCTTGCCTGTCCTGCACAAGGAACTCTCCGAGGAGACCCGCGTCCGGCAACGTTACGTCGACCTCATCGTGCGTGACGCGGCCCGGGAGAACGTCCGCGCCCGCTCGGTCGTGGTGCGGTCGGTGCGCCACTCCCTCGAGGAGTTGGACTTCCTCGAGGTCGAGACGCCCATGCTGCAGACCTTGCACGGTGGCGCCAGCGCCCGGCCGTTCGTGACGCACTCGAATGCCTTCGACACCGACCTGTACCTGCGGATCGCCCCCGAGCTGTTCCTGAAACGCTGTGTCGTGGGCGGGATCGAGCGGGTGTTCGAGATCAACCGCAATTTCCGTAACGAGGGGGCGGACTCCACCCACTCGCCCGAGTTCGCGATGCTCGAGACCTATCAGGCGTGGGGTGACTACGACTCCATCGGCGATCTCACCCGCACGCTCGTGCAGAACGCCGCGCAGGCCGCCTTCGGAACCCACGCGGTCACCCTGGCCGACGGCAGTGAATACGACTTCGGCGGTACGTGGGATTCCCTCTCCATGTACCCGTCGTTGTCTGAATCCCTGGGTACGGAGATCACCCCGGCCACCTCGCGAGATCACCTGATCTCGATCGCGCAACGGCTGGGAATCAGTGTCGACCCGGTGCGGTGGACGCACGGAAAGCTGGTGGAAGAACTGTGGGAGCACCAGGTGTCGGATTCCCTGTATTCCCCCACCTTCGTACGAGACTTCCCGGTGGAAACCTCGCCGCTGGTCCGTTCCCACCGCAGCGTCGAGGGCGTCGTGGAGAAGTGGGACCTCTACGTTCGCGGTTTCGAACTGGCCACCGGTTACTCCGAGCTCGTCGACCCCGTCGTGCAACGACAGCGTTTCGTGGAACAGGCGAGGCTCGGCGCCCTCGGTGACGACGAGGCCATGCGGATCGACGAGGACTTCCTGCGGGCCCAGGAGCACGGGATGCCACCCACGGGGGGGATGGGCAT
>JBPBQU010000270.1:0-3325 GCA_050955085.1 Janthinobacterium lividum
CCCCTGCTGATGTGGCTGATCCCGTTGATGCTGAGGAGTTGGAGAACGCGGTATGGATTCAGCGTTGGGCTGACGCGGTGACTGTTGAAGACCTCATCGTCGCGGGGGTCCGCCCGCCCGGTGATGGGGGAGAGTTCGCGGGGTGGGTGCAGTCGCTGATCCCGTTGACCACTCCTGCACAACCCCTGCGTCCTCACACCGAGACCTTGGAGACGCGCCTGATCCGGCTGCAGGAGGAACTGGTCACGGCGGCCCCCTACGTCTCGACGGAGACCGGCCGCCGTGCACGGCGTGTTGCGTTCACGCGATTCGCCGTCGCGCGCCGGCTCTTCGCGGACCTTCCCTTACGCGGTCACGATCCTGACCACAACAACACCGACGTCGCGCGGAACGATCACGAGGACCTCATCTACGCGTTCACTGCCGCTGAAATAGCGATCAACATTCTGACCGGACTTGCTGAGCAGGGACGCCGACAGGCCGCTGACGCCGGGGCCCTTGCCTTCGGCGACCCTGACCTCTACATCAGCGATGACAATGAGGAGATGGGTCCCGGGTTCGCGCACGTCGCACCAGGAACAGATATTGACGGCGTCACCAATCAGCCCCTGCTCAGCGCTGAGGAGAGGCAGGACCTACCGAGATTCCTGCGCCTATTCCCTCGCATCGCCTACGCCGACGCCATCAACGTGGCCAGCCTCAGCAACCCCGCCGGTGACGTGGACGCCACCTTGACCGGGTTCGTGGACGCCGCCTACGAGGTGCTCGCCGGGCGCGGGGAGCGCCTGGACGGCGACGCGCAAAGCCGCACGCAACCAGGCGACGCCTACACCGTGCACCGCTGGATCCGGGCGCGCCTGATCGCCGCGTGGTCCCACGATCGCTTCGGCACCCCGGAACCTGCGGCCAGACTGGTGGTGGAGTGGATAAGAGCCGTGCGAAGAATTACGATGGTGTCAAACCTCGACTACCACGAATTGGCCGGGCGCAACGCCTCCTTGCGCTCCTGGGGAAGCCAACAATCCCTCGAGGATGTCCACATCCTCCTAGGAGACCTGGACTCCACCGCACTCGCAGTCATCACCTGGGCCAGGACTGTGACCAACGGCGCGCTTGACCGCATCGATGCCTGGCTCCAGGAGAAGAACGATGCCTGGCGCCAGGGGAAGCCTGACCACCCGCGATACGTCAACGTCAGGGACGGCCGCGCCGACCTCCACCTCCTGGGCGGTTGGCTCGCTCGGGACATCACCGTTGATGACTACTACGGCACCATCCGAGACTTCCAAGTGACGCGTCGAAACCTTTCCCAGTGGATGGGTCGGCGGTTGGGTCCGGCACCGGCGTGGACCGCTTATCCCGACCACCCCCACACCATCGCCGTCGCCGACGCCACGACCGTGATCAACGATGCCCTCGCCCAGGTCGACGCCTGGCTCCAGGCCAACCCGACCCACCGGTTACGCACCTACGTCACCGAAGGCCGCCACGACTTCACCGAACGGCGCGGCTGGTTCGCTGTGGTTTACGACCAAGATGACATTGACGCCGTCATGCGTAGCTTCCAGCGGACCCGTCGTGAGCTTTCCCGGTCGACAAGTCGGCGGTGGGGTCCGGCAGCGTGGGCCGTTGATCCCAATCACCGCAACACCATCGCCGTCACCCAGGTCACGACGGTGATCGACGGCGTCCTCGCCCAGGTCAACCTCTGGCTTCAGGACAACCCGACCCACCCGCTGCACACCGAAGTCACCGGACGCCGCGACGACCTCATCAACCGCCGCGACTGGCTCGATTGGGTTCACGACCGTCATGACATCGACGACGTCAGCAACTCCTTGCCCGAGAGTTTCCGGTCGCTCAATCGGTTGCTGGGTCGGATGCTGGGCCGCCGGGTGGGTCCGGGACCGTGGTGGACCGCTGATCCCCACCACCCCGCCACCATCGCTAAAACCCAGGCCACGACGGAGTTCAACGACGCCCTCGCCCAGGTCGACGCCTGGCTCCGGGACACCTCGACCCACCGGCTACGCACCGACGTCATCGCAGGCCGCGCTGCTCTCATCGAACGCCACAGTTGGCTCGACATCGCTGACGAAGGTGACGAGATCCGAGACGTCACCCTTAGCATCCAGGAGACCCGTCGACAGCTTTCCCGCTCGATGGGTCAGTGGCTGGGTCCGGCACAGGTGTGGAGGGCTGATCCCGACCACCCCGACACCATCGCCGTCACCCAGGCCAAGACCATGATCGACGATGCCCTCGCCCCGGTGAACGCCTGGCTCCAGGACAATCCAGACCACCTTGACCACGCCGATGTCACCGAAGGCCGCGATGACGTCCTCACCCGCCGTGACTGGCTCGTGGTGGCTGAGACCCCTGGTGACATCAAGGGCGCCATCGATTCCTTGCCCGCGCTCTTCCGGTCGCTGGGCCTGTTGCTGGGTTGGCGGGTGGGTCCGGTACCGGTGTGGAGGGCTGATCCCGACCACCCCGACACCATCGCCGTCACCCAGGCCACGACCGCGATCGAGGACGTCCTCGCCCAGCTCAAGGTCTGGTTCCAGGACAATCCGGGCCACCCTGACCGCCTCGCCCTCACCGAACACCGCGACGACCTCATCGAGCTGCGCGTCTGGCTCATCGTGGCTGGCACCAGTAACCACATCGAAGACATCACCAGTGGTTACCTACCCGAGCCGCTCAGTGCTGTGTTGGGTCGAATCGGGCACGAACCGCTGGCTTGGTACGACGCGGTGCAGGCACCGCTGAACGGATTGACACCGCAGGAGTGGTTGACGGCGTTGGGTGCGGCCACCACGCGTATGTTCGTTCATCGGCAGCTACACCGCGAGAACGCACGCACCCGCGCGAGCGCCGCTGTCACCGCCGTGATCAGAGCCCGAGACGATGCTGCGGTCTCGCAGGGACGGGCAGTGCCCCCGGTCCTGGCCGAGGGGACACTGGCAGCGGTGAGCGACACCCTGGCCTGGAACCTCATCGCAGATCCCAGCCTCTTCGTCACCCGCGCGATGACCCTCCGGGATCGTGTCTTCGTCGATTCGTTGCTGGACGACAGCGACGTCGCGCTGCGTGAGACGCAGAGACCGCCGGGCGATGCACCTTCCATTGCCGACGTGGAGGACGACGAGGACTCCGACGGGGACGACGGCGGGGACTCCGACGGCGGTGGGGACGGCGACGGGGACTCCGACGGGGACGGCGACGGGGATTCCGACGGGGACAGCGGCGGAGACTCTGACGGGGACAGCGGCGGGGACGGCGGCGGGGACTCCGACGGGGACGCCAGCGGGGACTCCGACGG
>JBPBQU010000271.1:0-3271 GCA_050955085.1 Janthinobacterium lividum
CCTGCGGGAATCCGTGAACGTCATCCGCGAGCTGTCCAACGGCCGCGCCGTGGAACACCGCGGCCAGACCGTCCGCCTCCCCTGGGCGAAGGACCACGGACCCGGACACCAGACCGAGGTCTGGGTCGCCGCCTACGGCCCGAAAGCGTTGCAGCTCACCGGTGAGGTGGCGGACGGGTACATCCTGCAACTGGCCGACCCCGACATCGCGGCCTGGACGATCTCGAGCGTGCGCGACGCCGCCGAGCGCGCCGGGCGGGACCCGATGTCGGTGAAGATCTGCGTCGCCGCACCCGCCTATGTCGGTGACGATCTCGCCCACCAACGCGACCAGTGCCGCTGGTTCGGCGCGATGGTCGGCAACCACGTCGCGGACATCGTCGAACGTCACGGCGCCGACGCGCAGGTACCGGCCGCGTTGACCGACTACATCAAGGGTCGGGAGGGTTACGACTACAACCAGCACGGTCGGGCCGGCAACACCCACGCCGACTTCGTCCCGGACGAGATCGTCGACCGGTTCTGTCTGCTCGGGCCCGCGGAGAAACACCTCGAGAAACTGGCGCAGCTGGCGGCCCTCGGGGTCGACCAGTTCGCCGTCTACCTCCAGCACGACGCGAAGGAGCAGACGCTGCGCGCCTACGGCGACGTCGTGATGCCGGCCATGACCACCGCGGTCACCGCGATCTCGTGACCGAACTCCTCAGCACCCAGATCGCGCAGTCCAGCGCAACGGTCTCGGGGCGGTCGGCGTCCCGGTTCGCCACCGGGTTGCGCCGCACCGGGATGGCCCTGATCGGTGTCGTGGTGCTCCTGCTGGTGTGGGAGCTCTACCGCGCACTGGGTCCCGTGCAGGGCGTCGAGGTGGGAGGGCAGCGCATCCTGCCGCGCGCCGACCCGCGCTCGATGCCCGGTGTCGGCGACGTGCTCTCGACGCTGGGTGAAGCGGAGGTGAAGGTTCCCGGTTCGCGCACCGTCGGGGTCGCGGTCCTGGCCTCGGCCTGGAGAACGCTCACGATGGCCGTCGGGGGGTGGGTGCTCGGTGCGATGGTGGGCATCGCGCTGGCGATCCCGATGCAGCGCTTGCGCTGGGTGGAACGCGGGTTGCTCCCCTACGTCGTGCTCAGCCAGACCGTGCCGATCATCGCCATCGCCCCACTGATCTCGGGGTGGGGCGGGAAACTCCAGCTGACCCCGACCCTGGCCTGGCAACCCTGGATGTCGGTCGTCGTGATCTCGGCGTACCTGGCCTTCTGCCCGGTAGCGCTGGGAACCTTGCGCGGGTTGCAGGCCCCGAGTGCGGCGGCGCAGGAACTCTTCGCCAGTTTCGCGGCCACGGGCCGCCAGACCCTGCTGCGGTTGCGGCTGCCGGCGAGCCTGCCCTTCCTCGTTCCGGCCCTGCGTCTCGCGGCCGCCCAAGCGGTTGTCGGCGCGATCGTGGCGGAGATCTCCACCGGCACGCGCGGTGGGATCGGTCGCCTCATCCTGCAGTACGCCCAACAGGCGACCTCCTCCCCGGGCCGGTTGTACGCGGCGATCCTGGGAGCCGCCCTGCTCGGTCTTCTCGCCGCCGCTCTCGTCTCACTCCTCGACGTCGCCGTCCTGCGGCCGGGGTCGCGCACCCGCGTGACCCCAGGCGATCCCGTCGACACCACCACCGGAAGGACGTCATGACCACCCCCTCGGCGATGGTGCAGATCACCGGCCTCGGACAGCGTTTCGAGACGGCTCGCGGCAGCGTGCACGCGTTGTCCGGAATCGACCTGACGATCGAGGCCGGAGCCTTCGTCTCGCTCATCGGCCCCTCCGGTTGCGGCAAGTCGACGTTGTTGCGCTGCATCGCCGACCTGGTCACCCCGACCTCGGGAGAGGTTCTCGTCGGCGGTATGAGCGCGCACCAGGCCCGGTTGGAACACCACTACGGCATCGCGTTCCAGTCCGCCGGCCTGCTCGACTGGCGCAGCGTGCAGCGCAACGTGGAACTACCCCTGGAGCTGCACGGTGTCGGTAGACGGGAACGGTCCGAGCGCGCCGCGCAGCTGCTCGAACTCGTCGGCCTCGCGGAGTTCGCCCGCTCCAAACCCGCCGAACTCTCCGGTGGCATGCAGCAGCGCGTCGCGATCGCGCGCTCGTTGGCCGAGGAACCACCCCTGCTGCTCATGGACGAACCCTTCGGCGCACTCGACGAGATGACCCGGGAGCGCATGCAGGCGGAGCTCCTCGCGATCCGCGCCCGCACGGGGACCACCGTGGTGTTCGTGACGCACTCCATCGCCGAGGCGGTGTTCCTCTCCACCCAGGTCGTCGTCATGTCCGCCCGGCCGGGTCGCGTCGTGGGAGTCGTCGACATCGACCTAACGACCCGTGACGAGGACGCCCGCGAGGACCCGGCCTTCTTCGCGGGCATCACCGCCATCCGGGAGGCGCTGCGCGGCAGGGCGTCGACGTCCCTCGTCCACGGGGACGAGCGGTGAACCCCACGCTGCCCGGGCGGCTGCGACTCGTCCTGCCCCCGCTCGTCGTCGGTCTCGCGGGACTACTGCTGTGGCAGTTCGTCGTCGTCGCGGGCCGGATCGCGACGTTCGTCCTGCCCTCCCCGGTGGCCATCGCCCGGGCGTTCGGGACGGTCGCCTCCGACGTCGTCACGGCCGCCGTCGCGACCGGGACCACGGCCCTCATCGGCCTGGTCGCGGGTTCGCTCGCGGGCGTCGTCGCGGCGATCCTGGCCGCCCGGTTGCGGTTGTTCGACGAGGTCCTCACACCGCTGTCCGCCGCCGCGAACGCCATGCCGATCATCGCCCTGGCCCCGGTGTTCAACGCGATGTTCGGTTCGACCTCCCCGGTGCCCCGGCGCCTCGTGGTGGCCGTCGCCGTGTTCTTCCCGCTGTTCGTCAACACCGCGCGAGGGTTGCGCCAGGTGAACCCGGTGCACGCCGAACTCATGCGTTCCCTCGCCGTCTCGGGCTGGTCGGTCACCCGCCACGTGCGGTTGCCCGCTGCGGTGCCGTTCCTCTTCACGGGGTTGCGGTTGGCCTCGTCGCTGTCGGTCATCGCCGCCGTCGTCGCCGAGTACTTCGGTGGCCGCCAGGACGGGCTCGGCTCGCGCATCACCTCGGCCGCGAGCAATACCGCCTACCCCCGGGCGTGGTCCTACGTCCTCGGGGCCGTCGTCCTCGGCCTCGTGTTCTACCTGGTCGCACTGCTCCTGGAACGATTCCTCTCCCCCCACACCCCCACGTCACGGAGATCCTCATGAGCACCAGCATCACCC
>JBPBQU010000272.1:0-3185 GCA_050955085.1 Janthinobacterium lividum
CGGCTTGTCCAGCAGGGCGTACCCGGACTGGGAGTCCGAGGGCAGGCCGGCACCGGCCATCGAGAGCCGCTCGGCGTAGACCTGGTCCTGCGGGACCGTGATGGTCGCGCCTCCGTCGCTGAGCTGGTAAGGAACCCCGTCGGTCTTGAGCTTCTCGACCATGGCCGAGGCGTCGGTTCCCGACAGGTTCGAGAACATCGGTGAGTAGGCGGGGGCGGACGCCCAGCGCGAGAACACGATCGCGCCACCGATGAGTGCCAGTACCACGGCGATGACGACGGCCTTCTGCCCGGCCGAGAAGTCCTTGAACCCGGCCGCGAAACTCTTCGCGTTCTCTACGAGGGCCGCGGAACCCTTGGTGGCCTTCGCCATCAGACCTGCATCCTCATGATCTCGTTGAAGGCGTCGACGGCCTTGTTACGCACGGCGACGGTGAGCTGGGTGGCCAGCTGCACTTCGTTGCTGGCGATCATGTAGTCGTGGACGTTGGCGAGGTCACCCGTTGCGGCCTTCACCGCCAGATCGTCCGTCTTCGACTGCAGCGCCTGCAATTTGTCCAACCCACCGGAGAGCATCGAGGCGAAGTCGGTGCCCGACGTCGCGTCGACGCTGGAGGTCCCGCCGCTGGCGGCGAGGTTCTGGACCGCACTCAGGGCGGGGTTCGTCGTCACCGTCCCGGTGGCCTCACCGAGGCCCCGGGTCATCTGCGCGCTGTCCATGTCCGCGATGCCCTGGCCGAAACCGGTGGCGAGGGTCCCGAGCGCGCTGCTCACGCCGCCGACGGACCCGATACTCTCGACGCTCATCTCGCTCACGCCTTCCCGAGCTGCAGAGCGGCCTGGTAGGCGTCCTTGGCCCGGTCGATGACCGAGAGGTTCGCCTGGTAGGCCCGCTGAGCCATGATCAGGCTCGTCATCTGCGTGCTCATGTCGATGTCGGGGTACTTCACGTAGCCCTGCTCGTCCGCCACCGGATTGTCCGGTTCGTAGACCATGCGGCCCTGTGTGCTGCCGGTCACGATCCCCGCGACCTGGGTGCCCTTGCCGTCCCCCGCCTCCTGTGCGACCACGTACTTGGCGGCGAAGGCGTCCTCCGAGGGGTTCACCGCATCGTTGATGTTCGCGAGGTTGTCGCTGACCGCGTCCATCCACTTCCGGTTCACGGTGACGCCGGTACCGGCGATGCCGATCGCGTCGAAGATGCTCATGTAGTCGTCTGCTCCGATGTCGACGTCGGGAGGGGGGTGAAAGGTTCGGGGTGGACGTGGGGTCCTAGGACGAGCTGCTCATCGAGGTGCGCAGCAGCGTGTACTTGGTGTTCAACGCCGCGAGCACCGTCTGATAGCTGAGGTTGGTGGAGATGTTCGAGATCGATTCCTCGTCGAGATTGACGTTGTTGCCGTCCTCACGGGTCGGCTCCAGCGACTTCCGGGTGGAGATGTCCGAACCCGCCGCCGCACTCGCCTTCCCGGAGGAGACGGCGTCCGCCAGCGCGGACTCGAAGGAAACCTTGTTCGCCAGGTAACCCGGCGTGTTGATGTTCGAGATGTTGTCGGCAATGGCCCGCTGCCGCGCCTGTAGACCATTCAACGCGGTGTGCAGGGCGACGCTGGTGATGTCGGACACGGGACCACCCTCCAGGGGAGTTCACTACGCAGTTACCACTGCTGCTACGAGATACGGCCGACTGCCCGCCGCCGGCCGTCCTGGCCGATCTGGTGGCGCCTCCTGCGCTCACCACTCAATCGGTCCAGGCTGCGTCCGCCTTGAGCCTGATCTCCCTGTGCGGCTAGGGATCCCCCGCCAGAGTCGACCCGCTCACCCGTTCGGCCCAACCGCAGCGGGCCCGGGACCACCCAGCGTCACGCGAAACAGGGAATTCGGCTCCGAGCCCGATTTCGGGACGACCCGCGCGAGCCATGCCCCGGGAGAGCGTCGAGCGTGTCGAACGTGGTCACACCCCGTACCCATCGGCACCCGGGCGGTTCACCCGAAGGGGTGCCGGCTCGGGGTGGCACCCGACTCAAGTCCGGTCCCGCGCGGGACGAGAACGTGGCCAGCGAAACCCCTGGTCATCACCTCCAGCCCTCGCCTCCCAGACAGGACACGCGCAGGACATGACGCACTACGCCATCGAACGCGACCCCCAGCCGGACAGCCAGCTGGGAGCACCGCTGCACGCCCACCTCGACCACGCCCTGGTGAAACTGGCCGAGGAGGCCGCCGCGCTCGCGGCCGACGAGCCGTCCCAGCACCGGAGTGCGGCGCTGCACGCGCTGGAGGATGTGCTGCGGTCCCAGCGCGGCCTGGGCGGATGGGCCGATGCCGACCTCTTCGCCGTCCTCGACGTCGACGGCGCACTGCCGCCGTCCAGGGAGAGACCCAGCCTGCTGCGCTCGGGATCGTTGCGCACGATTCTCGTCTTCGCCCCCGTGATGGTGACGTGGGTCGGCCTGCTCTTCGCCGGCCGCGCCTACTCGCAGATGAACGCGGCCGGTGCCGCCGTCGACGGACAGTCCTTCCTGCAGCTGTGGCTCGACGGTTTCGACGGGCGCACCGCGTTCTCCCTCGACCGGGTCGCCGAACTCGCGGTGGTCCTCATCGCGGCCGCGATCACGGTCAGCGTGGCCACCGACCGACGTCACCGCGCCGACGAGCAACTGGCCCTGCTGGCCGGTCAGGCGCACCGGAACCGCCTGCGGGCGTTCGTCTCCCGCGCCACCATCGCGCTCACCCCGCACCGCAGCAACGCCGCGGAACAACTCGGCGCCCACTTCGAACGCGGGTTGAGCGAACTCGCTCGCCTGGTCGCCGAGACGATCCGGTTGCACGCCGACACCAGCACCCTCGTCGCCACCGTACGAGATTCCAGTTCGAGCGCGATCACCGCCGCGCAGGCCGCCCAGGACGGTGGCGCTCAGGTCGCCCACGCCGCCCGCGCGCTGCAGGAGTCCGTCACCGACGCCATCACCGCGCACGGTGAACTCATCACCGCGGACCGTGTCCAGCACACCAGCACCCTGGAGACGTCGACCAGCACGCTCGTGCGGGTCATGTCCGAGGTCAAGGACGGCACCGCGGCCGCCATGCGTGAGGGGTTGCAGGGCCGCGACCGGGTGCTCTCGGCCGTCGAGGGCGTCACCGCCTCGGTGCACAGCCTGTCCACCGAGACCCGTGCCGCGATCT
>JBPBQU010000273.1:0-3140 GCA_050955085.1 Janthinobacterium lividum
AGCGAGCGCAGCGGGGTTCGCTCGTCGAGGCCCACGGCGACACTGGCGCGCGACCCGGCGAGTTCGAGCCGGATGTCGTGCCCGAAGGAGTTGTAACGGGTGGCCGACAGTGTCGCCACGGTGCCGTCGTCGAACGTCAGCAGGGCCGAGGCGGAGTCGACGTCGTCGTACTCCGTGAAGTACGCGGCCCCCCGGTTCGTTCCCCGCGCATAGACGGAGACGACCTCTCGGCCCAGCACCCAGCGCGTGGAGTCGATGTCGTGGACCGCGCAGTCGCGGAACAACCCACCCGAGACGGCCACGTAGGCGGCCGGCGGTGGGGCCACGTCGAGGGTGCTCGCGCGGACGGTGTGCAACCAGCCCAGCTCACCAGAGGCCACGGCGGCCCGCGCCGCGAGGAATCCGGTGTCGAATCGGCGCTGGAACCCGATGACGACCGTGGCCCCTGCCTCGTTCGCCGCGGCGAGGAGACCGCGCGCGGCCGGGAGGTCCTCGGCGACCGGTTTCTCGCACAGCACCGGGATCCCGGCCTGCACGGCGGCGGCGACGAGCTCGGCGTGCGCACTGGTCGCGGCCGCGACGACGAGACCGTCGATCCGACCCGCCGCACCGGACGTCAGCAGAGCTTCGACACTCCCGGCCGCCGTCGCGCCGAGCCGGGCCGCGACCTCGCCCGCGCGCAGTGGGTCGGCATCGGCGATCAGCAACTCGTCGACGGATTCGACTCCGGTGAGCGTGGTGGCGTGGAACGCTCCGATGCGTCCGACGCCGGCGATCCCCAGCCGCATGACAAGTCTCCTCCCGGGCAGTTCCGTCCCGGGCCGCAACGGCGCGGTAACGGTGGTGAGCCTGCCCCTGGAAGACCCTTACTGTCAAGCGTATGTCAGGACAAACAGACCTTCTGACGTCTTGACCACCACGTCGCTAGGATGGGCGACCGGTAGCACATCGACGGGGCTGCGCTACCCAGCCGCTGCGAAGCACGGGAGCCGTTGTGAGCGATCTGTTCGTCGACCTGGACAGGTCCAGTCCGGTACCTCTGTATTTCCAGGTGGCCCGCCAGATCGAACAGGCCATCGAGGGTGGAAAACTCCCCCCCGGATCCCGTCTCGACAACGAGATCCACCTCGCCGACCGGCTCGGCCTCTCCCGCCCGACGATGCGCCGGGCGATCCAGCAGCTCGTCGACAGGGGCTTGCTCGTCCGCAAACGCGGGGTGGGCACCCAGGTCGTGCACGGCCAGGTGACCCGGCCCGTGGAGCTGACCAGCCTGCACGACGACCTGATCCAGTCCGGCCAGCGCCCGACCACCCAGGTCCTGCTGCACGAGGCGGTCGTGGCCCCCGACGACGTCGCGGTCAGCCTCGCACTCTCCCCCGGTGCCCAGGTCCTGCACACTCGACGGTTACGCTTCTCCGCCGACGAACCCCTGGCGGTCCTCGAGAACTGGTTACCGGCACCGTTCACCGACATCGCCGCGCAGCTACTCGTCGAACGCGGTCTCTACCAGGTGCTGCGCAGCCGGGGTGTCGGCATGCGCGTTGCCCGTCAACGGATCGGGGCCCGCCGCGGCACCAGCGAGGAGTGCCAGCTCCTCGACGAGAGCCGCGGTAGCCCCCTGCTGACCATGGAACGCACCACTCATGACGACTCGGGACGCGTCGTCGAGTTCGGCCGCCACGTCTACCGGGCGAGCCACTACGCGTTCGAGGTCACGCTGGTCGACCGCTGACCGCTGACCGCTGACCGCTGACCGCTGACCGGCGACCCGGCGGCCGCTACCCCCGGCACGCATCCCCTCTCAACGCACCGCCACCCCCTCGCCGCTCGGGCATGGTCGCGGGTGTGGGTTCACCGCGGTGGTCGCCCTGGCGACCGGAAGGCCGCACCCACCGACGCACCCATCGTGGGTGCGTCGCTGGGTCCAGGAAGCGACCGGGCTCATCGGTGCGGGCTCGGGGGTGGTGAACGGAACGGGATGGCCACGGGTGGCGTGGATACGTGGATATGACGAGGGGCCCTTCCACGAACCCGCGAAAGGGCCCCTCGTCACAGTGAAGCCGGTTCTCCCACCGCGAGACTCAGCCGAAGTGCTGGGGAAGGGTCGCGGTGTGCGCCACCCGCAGTTCTTCGAGGGTGAGCGAGAACTGACCCTGGACGTCCAGGACGGGTTCCTCGTCCGCGGGGGCGTCGGTCACCCCGATCCGCAGATGGGTGAGACCCCGCGCGGTGCACATGTCCGTGAACCGCACCTCCTCCTCACGGGGTACGGCGACGATCGCACGCCCCGCCGACTCCGAGAACAACGCCACGAACGCGTCGATCCCGTCGCGTTCGACGAGTTCGGCCAACCAGATCCGGGCCCCCACGCCGTAACGCAGGACGGCTTCGACCAGTGCCTGCGCGAGGCCACCGTCGGAGAGGTCGTGGGCGGCGTCGACGAGACCGTCGCGGGAACTCTGGACAAGGATGTCGCCCAGCAGGGCCTCCTGGGCCAGGTCGAGAACCGGCGGCATCCCACCGAGGTGCCCGTGCTCCGCCCACGCCCACTCGGACCCGCCGAACTCATCGCGCGTCGTACCGAGCAGGTAGATGTTCTGCCCGACCTCACGCCACCCCGAGGGGGTGCGACGCGCGACGTCGTCGAGGACTCCGAGCACGCCGATGACCGGCGTCGGCAGGATCGCCGAGTCGAGACCGTTGTCACCCGTCTGGTTGTAGAGCGACACGTTGCCGCCCGTGACGGGAACTCCGAGGGTCTCGCACGCCAGCGCCAGACCCTGTACGGCCTCGGAGAACTGCCACATGACTCCCGGATCCTCGGGCGAACCGAAGTTCAGGCAGTCGGTGACGGCGAGGGGTTTCGCCCCCGCCGCGGACACGTTGCGATACGACTCGGCCAGCGCCAGCGCAGCGCCCGCGCGCGGGTCGAGCCGGGCGAACCTGCCGTTGCCGTCGAGACTCAGCGCGATGCCCAGCCCCGTCTGCTCGTCGACGCGCACCACACCCGCGTCGTCGGGGGTCGCGAGCGCGGTGCCGCCCATGACGTAGCGGTCGTACTGGTCGGTGACCCAGGCCCGCGAGCACAGGTTGGGTGAGGCGATCATCCGCAACAGGGTCGCCCGGAGTTCCCCGGCCGT
>JBPBQU010000274.1:0-3130 GCA_050955085.1 Janthinobacterium lividum
CGGCACTGAGGGATCGAAGCAAAGTGCCGTCAACGTGCTCCCGAGTGTAGTTCAACACCAGGTTTGCGTAGGCGGCGAATAAAGCGGCGTCGTTCTCATTGAAGCCGGAGCCAGACGGGGTGAACTGAGGCGCATCGTCTGGTACGGGTGGGGTTCCCAACGCCGGGCTCGGTTCGGCTGAGGGTTGCGTCGAGCTGTGCAGCGGGGTATTGACTTGGGGTGCCGCCTCAGGTTCAGCGGAGCACGCGAGCAGGGGAGTCGCCGCGAGGACCACACTCGCAGCCGCCAGGGTGGTGAGGTTCCGTCGCGACACGTTGGAACGGTAGGCCGATCGTCGTGGCGATCGCTGGGATTCACCCGTTCGGCTGTGGACGGAGGTTACCTGGGGCGGGCGCCAAGCTGGTCCTGCATGACTGCTCGACCTGCTCCGCAAGGCCCCGACGATCGGGGAGATCAGAGGACGTCGATGACTCCCAGGCGCCGCGTGGAGCTGAGTCGGCCCGTCGGAGCGCCCACGTACGTCCCGGCCGTCGGTGCGACGTCCCGGTAATCGCGGCCCGTCGCGACAGTGACGTAACCGCGACCTGCGCGCCGGTCGTTGCACGGGTCGAAGGGGACGGCGAGCGCCTCGGAGGGGTTGGCGGGATCAGGAACGAGGACCTCGACCCATGCGTGCGTGCCGCCTTGCCCGAGCAGGTGACCCGAGACGTAGCGCGCGGGTAGCTGCAGGTGGTGGCACAGCGCGAGCATCACGTGTGCGTAGTCCTGGCAGACACCGACCCCACCCGCCAGCGCCTGCGCCGCGGTCGTCCCCGTCTCGGTGGTCCCGAAGTGGTACGTCATGCGCTCGTGCACGGCCGAGCACAGGCGTTCGGCCAGTCCCAGCGGTGAAGCCGCCCGCCGCCCGAGCTGGGTCGCCCAGGTGACCAGGGCGGCATCCGGCGTCGTCAAGCGGGTGGGCCGCGACCACCGCGGGTCGTTCAACGCGCCCACCGGGAGACCGGTCCGCTCGGCACCGCAACGTTCGATCACGGCCGTGAGCCGGAACTCCACGAATTCCTCGACCCGGTCGGCCTCGACGCGGACGACGGTGTTCCCGGCCCGCCGCTGCACCCGGTGGCGGGTTTCGGCCCCGGTGACCTCGACGCTGTGCTGATTCAGTCGCTGATCACCGTGCAGCGGCGGCGGGACGATGACCAGGCGCTGGCGCATCGACTCGACGGGTTCGGCGTACTCGTAGCGAAACGTCTGCTCGAGGCGGTAGGTGACGCTCTCGGCCGAGTCGAGGTCGAGGCTGCGGTGGTCCAGGAGGGCACCGGTCACGCCCGTGAATCCGCCGAGCATTGTCATCACATCTCCTCGGCGTGGACGACCATCGTCTCGAGCGTAGGGGAGCCGAAGGTCGTCAGCATGGCGACGTCCGAGGCGTCACGGCCGCGGCCGATGAGGACGCGGCCCTTGCGTGGGGTGTTGTTGCGCGGGTCGAAGGTCCACCAGCGGTCGCCGAGCCACACCTCCATCCATGCCGCGAAGTCCATCGCGGCGGGGTCTTTCTCGATGTCCATCTCGGGCAGGTAGCCGAAGACGTAGCGGGCCGGGATGTTCATCGCCCGGCAGAAGGTGATCGCGAGGTGGGTGAAGTCGCGGCAGACGCCGTAACCGCTGGCATGGACGTCGGCGGCTGTCGACAGCGCAGAGCTACTCCCGTAACGGAATTGCAGGTGCTTGTTGACGTGGTCGCAGATGGCCTGGACCCGGCGGTAACCGCGCGGGGTGTCGGCGAAGAGCTTCCAGGCCTCGTCACCGAGAACATCAGGGACGACGTAGCGGCTGGGGAGTGTGTAGAGCAGGACATCGTCCGGCAGGTCCAGCGGTGCGACCTCCGGTGCGTCCTCGTCGACATCCTCGGCCGCGTCGGCCACCTCGGCGACGGCGTCGTAGCGCAGGACGGAACGGCCCGCCGGGATGAGGAGTCGTAGGCATTCGTTGCCGTAGAGATCGGTGTAGAAGCGGCGCTCGGTGGCGGGGTCGCTCACCCATTGTTCGTCACTAATCGTGACTGCTTGGTCGCGTCTTGGCGTAACTTGCGCGATGGCGGGCGTGGCCCACTGCGAAGAGTGAACGAACTCGCACCCTATGTGAATGCGTCGCGCCGTCATGCCTCAGCTTCTCCCATTCGGGTTTCCGCCGCGTTACGGCACGGGTTCATCGGTGAGTCGTGCCGTGATGGGTCGTGTCCGACCCGGCTGTCATGGTCGTCTCAGCAGCACGGAACGAGGAGAACGATGACGACGCTTCAGCTCGACACGACCGCCCTGGTGGCCGAGCCCTGGTCGACGGCGGTGAGTTCGCGCTACCCCCACCGCTACGCCGTCCTCGACGTCGAGACGACGGGTTTCGATCCCGTTGACGACCGCGTGGTGCAGGTCGCGCTCACCCTGCTCGACGTCGACGGCAGGGTCGAGTCGTCCTGGTCCTCGTTGGTCGACCCGGACCGTGACCCCGGCCCGGTGCACGTCCACGGGATCACCCCGCAACGCCTGCTCGGTGCTCCCCGCTTCGCCGACATCGCCTCCGAACTGGCCGCTCTGTTGGCAGGACGGGTGTTCGTGGCGCACAACGCCGTCTTCGACTGGGGGTTCGTGTCCGCCGAGATGCGCCGGGTGGGTCGCGCGCTCGACGTCGAGCACCGGTTGTGCACCCGAAAACTGGCCCAACGGCTGGACCTGCCCGTGGAGAACCTAAAACTCTCCACTCTCGCGGCGCACTGGCAGGTGGCGCAGCGACGCGCACATGACGCCGAAGACGACACCCGGGTGCTGGTCGAGATCCTGCGGAGATGTCTCTCGGTGGCCGCCGACCTCGCGGTGGACCTACCGCTGACACCGTGTGGTCCCGACGAGGAAATTGCTGCGCGGCAGACAGGTGCGCCCGAAACACGGGTTCCGTGGGTTCACTGCCCGTGGGAGCTTCCCCAACGTTGGATCCCCGGCTCAGCGCTTGTGCAGGGTGCTCGCGTCGTCGTCACGGGTGACACCCGCACCCCGCGGCATGAGCTGCTGCAGATGGCGATCGACGCGGGTCTGGACGCTCGATACCGGGTGACGTCCGCGACGAGCGTGCTCGTCTG
>JBPBQU010000275.1:0-3117 GCA_050955085.1 Janthinobacterium lividum
CGAACTCGCTCACCTCGTGGGCGTCGGCCACGTCAACGACCCGAGCCAGCTGATGCACCCCGAACTCGTCGGGCAACGCGGTTTCGGCGCGGGGGACCTCACGGGCCTCACCGCGCTCGGTGGGGGATCCTGCCTCGACAGTGTCTGAACGGGGCAATCACCCCTTGCCGCACCGTTCCCTGTGGCAAGGGGCACACTCTTTCGATCATGGTCGAGGCAACCCGGCCGACCCGTGGGCGACACCACGCGGGTTGTGCGGGAAACACTTGACGCCGCCCACAGTTCTCACCCAGCGTGTCTCCCATGCCGACGCTGGTCATCCCGTTCCTGGCGGCCTGCGCACTCCTGGTGGTGGCCGGCATCGCCAAGCTGCGCACCCCCGCCGGAACCTCGCAGGCGCTGCGCACGCAGGGTTTCCCGTCCGGCTCCGTTCTCGTCCGCGCCCTGGGCGCCGTCGAACTCGCGGTGGCCGGCGCGGCCCTGGCCGGCGTACCCGCCGCGAACTGGTTGGTGGCCGCGGCATACGCGGGGTTCACGGCCTTCGGGTTGACGGCCCTCCTCCGCGGTCGCCCCTCAGCTCCTGCGGTTGTTTCGGGGCAAGCGACCTGCCCCTGATCCGCACCCACGTCGTCCTGACCTCGTTGACGACGATCGCCTGCGGTGCAGCGGCTGTGATCGGCAGTACGGCTGTTCCGGTTCTGCTGCAACTACCCGCCGCCACGGTCGGGCTGGCGGTGGCCGGTTCCCTCCTCGTGGCGTGGTTGGGCCTCCTCGCCCTGACCGCCCTGCCGAACCTGGTCGCAGCCCGCGATCTCTTGCGTCCCTCCCCCGCAACCCCCCGGAGCGCAACGACGTGAACTCCCTCCTGACCGGCCTCGTCATCGGCCTCGGCCTCGCCGTCGCCCTCCTCGCTCTGCTCGTGGCGGGTCTGCTGCGCAGCCACGCCGAGATCCTCCGTTCGCTGCACGAACTCGGGGCCGGCCGGGAGGACACCGCCTCGCGGACGGGACCCGTCGATCTCCCGTTCGGGGCCGAACCGGGTGTCGTGGGTCCGGCGGGCCTGACCGGCGCCGCCGCACCCGACGTCAGCGGGTCGAGCCCCGGCGGCGACAGCCTCCAGGTCAGCGTCACGGCCTCGGGGCAGCACACCCTGCTGGCGTTCCTCTCCAGCGGTTGCCTGACCTGCCACGGGTTCTGGGACCGGTTCCGCGATCCGGCATCCCTGGCCCTGCCGCGGGGCACCCGACTCGTCGTCGTCACCCAGGGGCCCGAACGGGAGAGCGCGAGCGCCGTCGCCACCCTCGCCTCCGACGACCTCGTGGTCGTCATGTCCACCTCGACGTGGGAGGGCTACGAGGTCCCCGGTTCGCCGTACTTCGTCCTCGTACCCGGCGGCGCCTTTTCGTCCTCCAGACATCGGTCCGCCTCGGTCTCGATGGAAGGTGACTGCGGCGTCACCGGCCGGACCGATCCGGAGCATCGCCGCCCGATGGCGTTGCCGTGCGTCCGTCGTCGTGCGCCCGCACCGCCCCGTCCAGCCGGGGTTTCGTTCCATCCTCCACCACCCAGCACCTCAGCCGCCGCGGTCTTCGGCGCGCATCGCGTGGGTGACCCACGGGCAATCCGACACCGCCGATCGACCCCACGAGACGAGTCGCTGCGGCTGAACCGCGTTGGTGCAGCGGGGAGCATCACCCTGCGCCGGGCCCTGGCTGCCCACTTCGCAGAGGCAGCTGGACATGCCCTTAACGGAACGCGATGAATGCGCGGCGGGATTCGAGGTGGGGAACGAAGGGGACGCCGACCTCTCCGTGCTGCTGTCACGATCGCTCATCGCGCCAGCCCGCTGCTGCGTAGAGCCGTATGAACGGGGAGAAGACACCGGGCCGGAACCCCGGACAACGAAGGCCGCAAGCCAGCGATCATGCCGCTGACCTGGGCCTTTGCGATGGAGCGGGTGACGAGAATCGAACTCGCACTATCAGCTTGGGAAGCTCCCCGGCACCCCGTGTCGGAGGCCGCGATCGGCGCCGTTCCGGGGTATCGAGCGACCGTGGGACACCGATCAAGGCCCCCCCTGCCCTCCCCTACGGGCACGCAGCGGGCACGACTGGCCTCTTCGTCCCGAAGCCTGGGAAGCTCGCTCACCGCACCCCCGTCCGTAGCCGATCGGCTCCCACGAAGCCCCCGCGAGTCAGATCGGTCGTCACTCAGTTAGTCACTCACCCACCACGGCAAGGCTGACGTCGGCTCGGCGGCAACCCGCGGATTCAAAGCTGTGGGCAAGTTGTCCATCAGGGTCCGCACGTGTTGCGGCGCGAGGCCTTGGGTCTGTACGCGTCCACCAAGTGGGCACCGGGTTGCTATCAGCGTTGCTGTCACAGGGCCGGGCCCGAGTCATGCTGCAAGCTGCGTCACGATGCTCCCATGACGGACGCGGTTCCCCTGGCTGTCGAGGCGCTCCAACGAGCGGGCGTTCCCATGTCGCCTGGGCTGTCTGACGCCGAGCTGCACGCCATCGAGCGCAGCTGGTCCTTCCGATTCGCCGAGGACCACAGGCGACTTCTGCAAGTGGCGCTGCCGGTCGGCCCCAAGTGGGTGGACTGGCGATCTGCTCCGCGGCACGAACTACGCGAACGCCTCGACGCACCCATCGAGGGCGTGCTCTTCGACGTGGGCCACAACGAGTTCTGGGCAGCCTCGTGGGGGGAGCGTCCGACGTCGTCTCACGCCGCTCTACGTCGGGCGAGGCGGGAGGTGTCGCTCTGGCCGACGTTGGTCCCCCTATACAGCCACCGCTACTTGGCGGCCTGGCCGGCTGGTCCAGGAGGTCCGGTCCTTTCCGTGCATCAGACCGACGTCATCCACTACGGCAACGACCTAGTCAGCTACCTGCACCGGGAGGGGCTCGCTGTCGGGCTGGACAACTGGACGGCGCCCCTGCGACCGGTCCCGGTCTGGTCGCAGCTGGCGCAGGGCTTTGATGGACCAGACCTCTGAGAGGGCATCTCGAAACTGAGTGGCTGACCCGCGGCGCGGCACCGTGATCATGAAGGGAGCTCCTGGTACAGCGGTGGTTACCACACCAAAACCGCTAACCAGGAGCTCCCGCACCAG
>JBPBQU010000276.1:0-3112 GCA_050955085.1 Janthinobacterium lividum
TACGCGGCGCTGAATCGACGCCTGCCAGTTGGGGTAAGGCCCTGTCGCGCGTCAGCGAGACCACCGACCCTGGTCTCGCTGACGCGCCCCTGATCGCGATCCCGAACAGCAACAACCCGGTGGCGCGGTGATCCACGCGGCTGACTCCGCACCTCCCGCGGGGCCGTCAGTTGCTCCGGCGCCGCGCCCTCGTGACCCACGGGACGGTCACCCGGTTCGGCACCCCTGCTCGGGCGTTCTGGACCGGTGGGTGAACTGCGCCGCTACCGTCCGCGCGGCAACGCGACGGCTGAGTGCGCATCGACGTCCCTGTCGGGGGATACCAGGTGACGATGCTGTCACCCTGATGGACCCCCGACCCCGGAGGATGCAGGTGGACCTACCCCGATGCCCAGGCCGCCGCGCGGGTGGGCGGCCACCTGGAGCAACGGGTCTGCGAGACAGCCTTTGCCCGGTCTCAGCAGCGGCGGGCTCACGTCGAGCTGCCCGCCGAGTAGCGACCCGTCACCCGGGGTGATGCTCAACGTGGCAGCCGACCCGGATGGACACCATGGGTAAGGTCGTGCTGCTTCTCGACCCGGACCACGGGAACTCGATCGTCAAGGCTGAACCCAGGAGGCACGTCCGATGCAGACGGCAGAGATCCGTCGCCGGTGGCTCGACTTCTTCGAGCGCAAGGGCCACACCGTGGTCCCCAGCGCCTCGCTGGTCTCGACCGACCCGAGCCTGATGTTCACCGTGGCCGGCATGGTGCCCTTCATCCCCTACCTGACGGCGCAGCTCCCCGCGCCCTACCCGCGGGCGACCAGCGTGCAGAAGTGCCTGCGCACCCTGGACATCGAAGAGGTCGGCAAGACGACCCGGCACGGCACGTTCTTCCAGATGAACGGCAACTTCTCCTTCGGCGACTACTTCAAGCGCGAGGCGATCACCTTCGCGTGGGAGCTGCTCACCACACCCGAGGAGCAGGGCGGTCTGGGGTTCGAGCCGACGCGGTTGTGGGCCACGGTCTACCTCGACGACGACGAGGCCCTCGCGATGTGGCAGGAGATCGGCGTGCCGCCGGAGCGCATCCAGCGTCGCGGCAAGGCCGACAACTACTGGCACACCGGCCAGCCCGGGCCGGGTGGGACGTGCTCGGAGATCTACTTCGACCGCGGCCCCGAGTTCGGGCTCGAGGGTGGTCCCGAGGCGGACGAGGACCGCTACATCGAGATCTGGAACCTCGTCTTCATGCAGTACCTGCTCTCGGCGGTGCGCTCGAAGACGGACTTCGACGTCGCGGGGGACCTGCCCGCCAAGAACATCGACACCGGCATGGGGCTCGAACGCGTCGCGTTCCTCAAGCAGGGCGTCGCGAACCTGTACGAGATCGACGAGGTCCGCCCCGTCCTCGACAAGGCCGCGGAGCTCTCCGGAAAGCGCTACGGCGCCGGTGGGCCGGGCGGGCAGGAGGACGACGTGCGGATGCGCGTCGTCGCCGACCACGTCCGCAGCGCGTTGATGCTCATCGGTGACGGCGTCACCCCCGGCAACGAGGGAGCGGGGTACGTGCTGCGCCGGCTCATCCGTCGTGCCGTGCGGGCCATGCGACTGCTGGGGGTCGAGGTCGAGGCACTGCCGCATCTGCTGCCCGCCTCCATGGAGGTCATGAGCGCCTCCTACCCGCAGCTGCGCACCGACTTCGCCCGCATCTCCCGGGTCGCCTACGCCGAGGAGGACGCCTTCCGGCGCACCCTGGTGTCCGGTACCGCCATGTTCGAATCGGCGGTGACACAGACGACGTCAGCCGGTGGTTCGACGCTCACCGGGGAGCGTGCGTTCCAGCTGCACGACACCTTCGGCTTCCCGATCGACCTCACGCTGGAGATGGCGGCCGAGGCCGGCGTCTCCGTCGACGAAGCGGGTTTCCGCACCCTGATGGCCGAACAGGTCGGGCGGGCGAAGGCGGACGCGAAGGCCAAGAAGACAGGTGGGGTCGACCTCACGGTCTACCGGGCGACGCTCGACTCCCTCATTGCCCCCGTGACCTTCACGGGCTACGAGTTCGCCCAGGGTGAGGCGCGCATCTCCGCCCTGCTCCGGGGCGGGGTCCCCACCCCCTCGGTGCCCACCGGTGCTGACGTCGAGGTCGTCCTCGACCGCACACCGTTCTACGCCGAGGGCGGCGGCCAGCTCGCCGACCACGGCACCATCACCACCACGGCCGGTGCCGTCGTCACGGTCACCGACGTGCAGCAACCCGTCCGCGGCCTCTACGTCCACCGGGGCACGGTCAGCGCAGGCGAGGTCGTCACCGGGGATGGCGTGCACGCCGTCGTCGACGCCACCCGTCGCCGGGCGGTGAGTCGTGCACACACCGCGACCCACCTCGTGCACCAGGTGGTGCGCGAACACCTCGGCGACACCGCGACCCAGGCCGGGTCGCAGAACGCCCCGGGCCGGTTGCGTTTCGACTACTCCTCCGCCGCCCAGGTGGGGGCCGAGGTGGTGCGCGACATCGAGGCGGTCGTCAACGAACGGGTGGCCGACGACCTGCCCGTCGGGGCCCAGATCATGGACCGGGAGTCCGCGCTGAACTCCGGCGCGATGGCCCTCTTCGGGGAGAAGTACGGCGAGAAGGTCCGCGTCGTCTCCATCGGGGAGAACTGGTCCAAGGAGCTGTGCGGTGGCACCCACACCCTGACCTCGCAGCAGGTCGGGCTCGTCTCGATCGTCTCGGAATCCTCCATCGGGTCCGGCGCGCGGCGCATCGAGGCGCTCGTCGGCACGGACGCCTACGCCTTCCTCTCCCGCGAGCACCTCCTCGTCAACCGGCTCACCGAGGTGGTGAAGGCGCGCCCGGAGGAACTGCCCGAGCGCATCGGCTCACTGCTGACCCGTCTCGGGGACGCGGAGAAGGAGATCGCCAAGCTGCGCGCCGGTCAGGCCCTCGCGCTCGCACCGCAGATCGCGGCGAACCCCACGGACACCTTCGGGGTGAGCATCGTCACCTACGACGCGGGCGCCACCACGGCCGAGGACCTGCGCACCCTCACCCTCGACGTGCGGGCGAGGCTCGGGACGCAACGCCCCGCGGTGGTCGCCATCGCGGGCATCGCCAAGGACCGCC
>JBPBQU010000277.1:0-3083 GCA_050955085.1 Janthinobacterium lividum
CCCGACCCCCAGGCTCAGATCGACGGGGAGCAGGTGCGCCTCGACGCGGAGGCCCGCGAGCGCCGTGGGATCTTGCAGCGCGGGTACGTTCCCGTCCTGACGTGGGTCCTGCGCCATCCTGTGGTGACGTTGCTCGTGGCCGTTCTCGTGCTCGCCGGGACGGGTGGGCTCGCGACGAAACTGCAGACGAACTTCCTGGGTGATTCCGGGCAGAACTCGTTGACGGTCACCCAGACGCTGCCCGCGGGCACCAGCCTGCAGGCGCAGGACACCGCGGCCGGTGCGGTCGAGAAGGTGCTGGCCGGGATCGACGGTGTCGAGACCGTGCAGACGACGATCGGCAGCAGTGGGGAGGGTTTCGCGGCGCTGGCGGGGGCGACGGGTTCGGCGTCGTTCGCGATCACCACCGACGTCGACCGAGACCAGGTGGCCTTGCAGGACACCGTCCGGACGAAGCTCGCGGCGCTCGGTGCCACGGGTGGGGACATCTCCGTGGCGGGGGGGCAGGCCGGGTTCGGCGGCAGCAGCGTCGACGTGGTCGTCACCGCTCCGGACGACGAGACGCTGCGCCGGGCGACCGATCTGGTCCTTCCCGCGGTGACGAAGCTCGAGGGCGCCACCGAGGTGAGCAGCAACCTCTCGGCGGCCCAGCCCGTCGTGCAGGTCACGGTGAACCGGGAGGCCGCGGCCGCTGTCGGTCTCAGTGAGGCCTCCATCGGTCGTCTGCTGGCGGGGACGCTGTCCCCGTCGCCGGTCGGTCAGCTCACGACCGCGGACGCCGGGATCCAGAACATCGTGCTCCAGGTGGGTACGGGCCCGGCGGATCTGGCTGCGTTGCAGGCGTTGCGGATCCCCACTGCCGGTGGGCTGGTGCCCCTGAGCCAGGTCGCGGACGTGGCCGAGGTGCAGACCGCGACGTCGGTCACCCGTCAGGACGGTGAGCGGACCGCGACTGTTTCCGCGACCCCGGCCGACGCGGACCTCGGGAGTTTCACGTCCGCGGTCACCGCCGCTCTCGACGGCCTCGACCTGCCCGAGGGGGCCAGTACGTCGCTGGGCGGGGTGAGTTCGGACCAGTCCGACGCGTTCGGCCAGCTGGGGTTGGCGTTGCTGGTCGCGATCGGGATCGTCTACCTGCTGATGGTGGGGACCTTCCGCAGCCTGGTGCAGCCGTTGGTGCTGCTGGTGTCGATCCCGTTCGCGGCGACGGGCGCGCTCGTGTTGCTGCTGGTGACCTCGACACCGCTCGGGGTGCCTTCCCTGATCGGCCTGCTCATGCTCGTCGGCATCGTGGTGACCAATGCCATCGTCCTCATCGACCTGGTGAACCAGTACCACGCTGCGGGGGCCTCACCGCGCGACGCTGTCATCGACGGTGCCCGGCAACGGTTGCGGCCCATCGTCATGACCGCGGCGGCGACGGTGTTCGCGCTGACCCCGATGGCTCTGGGGCTCACGGGGGGTGGGGGGTTTATCGCGCAGCCGCTGGCGATCGTCGTCATCGGTGGTCTGGTGTCGTCGACGGTGCTGACCCTGCTGCTCGTGCCGGTGCTCTACCTGCTGGTGGCCCGGGCCCGCGCCCGGTTGACCCGTGGGCGTCGCGGTGCGGGCGCGGTTCCCGTGCCGGCGCCGGACGCGCCGCACCACCCCTCGCACCGGGTGCCGGGCGTCGACACCCCGGAGGTCTGAGTGCGGCTGGGTGCCCGTCACGCAGTTCGATGACGGGTGCCCGGCCGGGGTCGGCCCGCGGGCGTCGGGGAACGAGACGCTAGCGAGCAGGCGGCTGGCCGAAGAGGGCGGGCAGCGGGGTCGGAGTGCTCACGCCGTCACCGGCCGACGCCACAACCGCAGCGCGGCGAGGACGGCGAGGACGGCAACGCCGATGGCAAAGATCAGCGCCGCGTCGAGCAGGCCGGGACCCGCGGCGAGTAGTCCCACGCCGAGGACGGGGACGGAGATGGCGACGTAGAACACGACGAACAGCGTCGAGGTGACCTCGCCACCACGCCCGGGGGGGCTGAGGCGGGACACGGCGTCCATCGCGGCTCGAAACGACATCCCCTGCCCTGCCCCGGTCACGAGGGATCCCGCGATGAGGACGACGAGCCCGCTCGTCTCGAGGGCGAGCACGACGAGCAGCATCCCGATGACGAGGGCGGCGCACCCCAGCGGCAGCGCGACGCGGGTGCTGATCCGGGTGGAGGCGATCTGGGCGAGGGTGGAGGCGACGAAGACACCGGACACCATGGCGCCGGCGGCGAGGTGGTCGCTGATCCCGAGGACCTGGGAGAGGAAGCGGGGTTCGACCGCGGTGAACAACCCCAGGGTGGCGAATCCGGCGAAGCCCGCGAGCGCCGCGGGCCAGAACGCGGGGCGGACCTCGGCGGGCAGGGTGAGGCGCAACGGGGCGATGCGGACGGGTCCGGTGGCGTGCACGGTCTCGGGGAGTTGGGACAGGCCGATGGCGGCGGGGACGAGCAGGACGAGGTGGAGCAGGTAGGGCGTGCGCAGCGGGTCGGGGCCCCACTGGGCGATGGTCCCGGCGAGCAGGGGGCCGGTGCCGAGGCCGAGCATGTTGACCGCGGTGGCGAGGAGGCTCGCGGTGCGCCGGGGCATGGGGCCGGCGAGTTCGACCAGGGCGGTGGTCGCGGTGCCGGTGAAGACCCCCGCGGAGAGCCCGGACAGCAGCCGTCCCAGGAGCAGCCACCCGAGTCCGTCGGCGAGCAGGAAGGCGAGCGCGGACAGCGCCGCTAACCCGAGGCCGATGATCAGCAGGGGGCGGCGGCCGGCGGTGTCGGAGGAGCGGCCGAGCAGGACGAGGCCGAGGATGACGCCGACGGCGTAGGTGGCGAAGACGACGGTGGTGCTCACCCCGGACAGGCCCCACTGCGCTGAGTACAGGGCGTACAGGGGTGTCGGCAGGGTGGTGCCGAGCATGGTGACGAAGAAGGCGTAGGCGGCGACGGCGAGCCAGCGGGTTCCCCCGGGAGGTGCGTTCACCCGGCCCAGGGTGACGCGTCCGCAACCCGGGTGCTCAGCGGGGACCACCGGTTCGCCGGAGTGCGGCGCGTAGCAGGTCCTCC
>JBPBQU010000278.1:0-3015 GCA_050955085.1 Janthinobacterium lividum
GGTGGGACGCGCCGTGGCCCCAACAGGTGGCCCTCGAGCACGTGGTGCACCACGAGATCGTCACGGCGGGAGTGGCCGAACCCGGGACGAGGATTCCCCGTCGTCGCCTGGTCGCGGCGATCGCGGCCCTCGCCGTCCCCGTCGCGGCGGGTGTCGTGTGGGCGCAGAACTCCCACGAGGTGGCCCCCAACCCTGCCGTCGTGCAGCGCAATCTCGTCGAGGCGGCCAGGGGGCCGGGCACCGCGACCGGTGGCAGCGGTCTACCGGTCGACACGACCTCTCCGGGCACCACATCGGCGCCGATCGCCCGGATCGTGGCCTACGCCAGCGGCCCCGTGCCGATCGTGAGCGAACCCGGATCGATCCCGCATGCCGTGTCGCTGGCCGGCCTGACACCCGCGGCCGGTTGCCACGACGAGTACGTGGCCCAGGTCTTCGACCTGCTGCGGATCGGGACCGGAGTCACCGTGTCGGGCTCCGGCTGGTTCCGCACCGAGGACGGCATCGAGGTGAACTCCGAACTGGTCCGCCTCGGCGTGGCGATCCCCGCGGAGTCCACGAAGGGCCCCGGTACCGGCGACGCGGCGAACTATGCGGCGCTGCTGGCCCTCGCTCCGGAGCAACCTCGGAATTGCTCATGACGAGTCGGGGAACGGCACTCCCGAGCTGAGTGCCGGGAGACGGGGGCGACCCCTGCTGGTCATCGACGGCACGGACGTGACGTCGATGACCAGACCGGGGATAGAGCCAAATCAGTCGCCATCGGCAGGTCTCTCACCGTGTCGACGGTGCCCGGTCCGAGACCCCCTCAGTCGCCGTAAACTCCCGACCGCCCGTGAGGACGGACAACCTTTCAGCAGGGTTGGCCGTGTACGTGTCATGAGGGTGGTGCTCGACGACGTGGAGGCGACGGTGGCTCAGCAGGAGGTGCGGACAAGCTTCGACGAGCAGTTCGACGAGCTGCTGTCCCTGGCCTACCGAGTCGCCTACCGCATCCTGGGTGAGCGTGAGGAGGCCCATGACATCGCCGGTGAGACACTGGCCCGGGCGTACTCCAGGTGGGACAAGCTCGAAGACGACGCCCACCCCTGGGTGGCCACCGTCGCCGGCCGTGCCGCGATCGACGTGGTCCGGCGGCGCACCAGTGCCCGCCGGTTCCTGTTGCGTGCGGTGCCCGAGCAGAACCGCGTCGAGCAGCCCGAACTCCGCCTCGACCTGCAGCGGGCACTGCTCTCGCTGCCGGTGCGCCAACGCGAGGTGGTGGTGCTCCGCCATCTCGCGGATCGCAGCGAACAGGAGACCGCCCGCGCCCTCGGGCTCTCCCCCGGCACCGTCAAGTCCCATTCGTCTCGCGGGCTGGCCGCACTGCGCGCCGCCCTGACCCCCAGCACGGGGAGCTACTGATGTTCGAGGAACTCGACGACCCCACCCCGGACCTGCGTCCGAACCAGAGCCTGCCCTCGGTGCGGGCCAGGGGACGACAGCTGAAGCGTCGCCGCCGGCTCGGGGCGGCCGCCGGCGCCGGATCGGCGGTCGCCGTGGTCGCAGCCCTGGTGCTGACGCTGCACGGCGGGGGGAGTTCGCAGAGCGTCACGACACGGCTGTCACCGGCGGCTCCGCCCACCGCGTCCGCACCGGCCACCGTCCCCAGCCCGCAGCAGACCAGCGCGTCCCCACCGCTCACGTCGTCCTCCGCGCCGTCCAGCACGTCGGGCAGCACGTCGGGCAGCGCGCCCGCTCCGGGCATCCTGGTCACACCGTCCTCCGTCCCGGCGAAGCCGCCGCTCGACCTCCCGAAGGACGTGCTCCTGCCGGCGGCGGACCTGGCCGTTCCCGCGCCACCCCGCACGGAGTCGGAGGGTGTCGTCCAGTGGCGACTACCGGAGGTGTGCTCACCGTCGACACCGACCGCAGCCACCGCCATGCTGACCCTGACGCAGGGTGACGGCGAGGAGGAGCAACCGGTCGCAGGGCAGCAGATCGCCGTCTTCCCCGACGCGAACGCGGCCCACGTCGAGGCGCAGCGACTGGCGACGTTGCTGGCCGACGACTGCACGGATGGGGAGGCCTCCCAAGGCAGATACGTCGCCGAGCCGGTCGCCATCGGGGCCGACGGGCAGGGACTGGTCACCGAGTACTACGGCGTGACCGCCACGGATCCCTCGACCGACGGGCTCGGTTCTTATCTGGTCATCACCCGACGTGGCACTGCGGTGACCTTGGTCTCCTCCGAGGGTGGCGAGTTGAGCATCTCCGTCTCACGCACCGAGGTGCAGAAGCAGGCTCAACTCGCCTGGGAGCGGTTGTGCCGTTACGCCGAGAACGGCTGCGGCTGAACGGTTCCGCCAGCTGCGCTCCGTACAGGTGGTTCGGGGAGCGGGCCTTGCGTAGCGCCACGTCCGCCGATGCGGGGTCTCAGGGGAGTGCAACCCGTGGTCCGGACCGATCGACCCGGACGACCTCGGCGAACAGGGTCTCCAACCGCTCGCCGACGACGGCAGGCGAGAACGCGCCCTCGACGTGCGGGCGAACCCGTGCCCGTAACCGCGGGGCCAGGTCGAGACCGTGCCGTACGGCCACCGCGAGGTCTTCCGCCGACGTCGACGCCGCGATCATCGTCGGGTCGAGACTGCCCGCGACCTCGGGGTTGGCCCCCACCGGCGTCGCGACCACGGGCACCCCGCTCGCGAACGCCTCGAGCGTCACGACTCCGAAGCCCTCCATCTCGAGCGTCGGCAGCACGAACAGGTCCGCCGCGCGATACAGCTCCGCGAGGTCGTCCTCGGGCACGAAACCCAGCAGGCGCACGCAGTCCGCGATTCCCGCCTCCTCCGTCTGGCGGCGCAGACTGTCGGCGAGGTACCCCGTGCCGCCGATCAGGACGGTGAGCCCGGGGTACTGCCGGCGCACGGCCGGGATTGCCGCGAGCAGGTTCTCCAGCCCCATCCGGCTCACCAGCCGTCGCACCGAGAGCAGCACCGGACCCTGACCCGTGACGCCGAACCGGGCCCGGGC
>JBPBQU010000279.1:0-2944 GCA_050955085.1 Janthinobacterium lividum
ACGAACGTCGCCGTCGGTGACACCGTCGTCCTGAACTGGCGCGCGGTCTGCGGTGAGTGCCGCGCGTGCCGACGGGGCCGCCCGCAGTACTGCTTCGCCACCCGCAACGCCTCGCAGCCGATGACCCTCACCGACGGCACCCCCCTCTCCCCCGCCCTCGGGATCGGCGCCTTCACCCCCAAGACGCTCGTCGCCGCGGGCCAGGCGACCAAGGTCGACACGGACCTGCTCGGTGACTCCTACGACCCCGCCGTCGCGGGCCTGCTCGGGTGCGGGGTGATGGCCGGTATCGGTGCCGCCGTCAACACCGCCCCCGTCCAGCGTGGTGACACCGTCGCCGTGATCGGCTGCGGTGGTGTCGGGTGTGCCGCGATCGCCGGCGCCGTCCTCGCCGGCGCCCGTCGGGTCATCGCCGTCGACATCGACGACAAGAAGCTCGCCTGGGCGAGCAGGCTCGGCGCGACCCACACGGTGAACTCCCGCGGGCTGGACGAGGACGCCGTCGTGAGGGCCGTCCAGGACCTCACCGATTCCTTCGGTGCCGACGTGGTGATCGACGCCGTCGGGCGCCCGGAGACGTGGCGGCAGGCGTTCTACGCCCGCGACCTCGCCGGCACCGTCGTCCTCGTCGGCGTTCCCACGCCGCAGATGCAGCTGCAGGTGCCGCTTCTCGACGTCTTCGGGCGCGGTGGTGCACTGAAGTCGTCCTGGTACGGCGACTGCCTGCCCGAACGCGACTTCCCGCAGTTGCTGGAACTGCACCGGGACGGGCGGTTGCCGCTCGACGCGTTCGTCTCCGAGCGCATCGGTCTCGGTGACGTCGAAGAGGCGTTCGCGACGATGAAGGCGGGCAACGTCCTGCGCAGCGTTGTGATCCTGTGAGCGAGCAGCGGCGCGATAGCGCACGCACCGGGATGACGCGCCGACGACGTCGCCGCGCGGCATGGGGGGCGAGCGCCGTCCGCAGCGACGCACCCGAACGAACGAGAGGATTCAGATGAGCGCACGGATCGAGCACCTCGTCACCGCCGGGACGTTCTCCCTGGACGGGGAGACCTACGACGTCGAGAACAACGTCTGGATCCTCGGGGACGACTCGGAGGTCGTCGTCCTCGATGCCCCGCACGACGACGAGGCCATCGCGGCCGCCATCGGCGACCGGCGCCTCCTCGCCGTGCTCTGCACCCACGCACACGACGATCACGTGCGTCAGGCCCCCGCCCTGGCTGCGCGGTTCGCCACCCCGCAGCGCCCGGTGCCGATCCTGCTGCACCCGGCGGATCGTGAGGTGTGGGAGCTCACCCATCCCGCGATCGAGACCACCGATCTGAGCGACGCAGAGATCGTCACCGTGGCAGGCACCGACCTGCACGTCCTGCACACCCCGGGCCACACTCCGGGCGCGGTCAGCGTCTACGCGCCCGAGCTCTCGACGGTGTTCACCGGCGACACCCTCTTCAACGGTGGCCCCGGTGCGACCGGTCGGTCGTTCTCCAGCTTCGACGTGATCATCGCCTCGATCCGTGACGTCCTCTTCCAGCTGCCGCTTGACACCCGCGTCCACACCGGCCATGGGGAGGACACAACCCTCGGGGACGAATCCCCGCACCTGCAGTCGTGGATCGACGCGGCCCTCTGATCCGCCCATCAGCGGTGAGTGATGGCGTCTTCACGCTCAGCCGGGTTGCGGGGTGACCCTGCGGCGTTGTGGTCGTCTCCGGGTGCTCCGGGGCACCGATTGCTGAGAAGATCCCGAGCGTGAATGCTCATCCGACCCCCTCGACCGGGCCCCAGGTGGCCCCGAAACCCCCAGGGACCGTGGATCCACCGGCAATTCGCCCGGACGGTGAGCCGCTGCTCACCGTCGAACGTGGCATCGCCGATGCCTCCCGATGGGTGCTGCGGTTGCTCGTCCTCGGTGCCGGCGTCGCGGGGCTGATCTGGCTCCTCGGCAAGGGGTGGTCCCTGCTGCTGCCACTCCTGCTGGCCATCCTGCTGAGTGCGATCCTGTGGCCCCTGGCGCACCTGCTGCGCAAGGTGCTCCCCCGCTCGATCGCCGCACTGCTCTCGATCGCACTCCTGATCGCGGTCGTGGTCGGCATCTTCGCCGCCCTGATCCCCAACGTGGTGGCGCAGGCCGGGGACGTCGCCGACTCAGCTGTCGCCGGGCTCGACCGGGTCCAGGCCTGGGTGACCGGGCCGCCGCTGAACCTCGGCGACGACCAGATCGGCAACCTGATCGACCGGGGCATCAGCGAACTGCAGACCAATGCGCAGACCATCGCCCTGCGCGTCGTGGGCGGCCTGGGGACGGTCGGGGCCAGTGTCGGATCCGGCCTCGTGACCGTCCTGCTGGTGCTCGTGCTCTCGTTCTTCTGCCTTTCCGACGGCGACCGGTTGCTGCCGTGGTCGCGGCGCTGGCTCAACGAGACGGCTCATCGCCACGCCACGGCGCTGGGTGGCCGGGTGTGGACGGCCGTACGCGGTTACATCCTGTCCCAGGCCGCGGTGGCCCTCGTCGACGCGATCTTCATCGGGGTCGGGATGGCCATCGTCGGAGTGCCTTTCGCGCTCCCGCTGGCCGTGACGATCTTCTTCGCGGCCTTCATCCCCATCGTGGGTGCCGTCGCGACAGGGGTGCTGGCGGTGCTCGTGGCCCTCGTGACCCTCGGATGGGTTCAGGCCCTCATCGTCCTGGGCATCGTGCTGGTGGTGCAGCAGCTCGAGGGCAACGTCCTGCAACCGCTGCTCGTCGGGAGGTCACTGGCCCTGCACCCAGCGGTCGTCATCGGATCGGTGACCGTCGGGGGGACCCTTTTCGGGATCACCGGCGCTTTCCTCGCCGTCCCGGTCGCGGCGATCATCACGGTCGTGCTGCGTTATGTGCACCACGAGCTGGTGCCGGGCGAATCGGAGAACCCCGCCGTCCGGGAGAAGACGACCA
>JBPBQU010000280.1:0-2921 GCA_050955085.1 Janthinobacterium lividum
GGCCGAGGATCCGCTGCCGCGCACGTGCGTCGTAGCCGGCTCCAGCACCAACCCTTGATCGGTGGCGGCGTACAGGTCGGCCTCCCGCCCACCGGTCAGGATCGCGGTGATCAGCGCGGTCACGTAGACGGGGTCGTGGCAGCCGTCATAGATCCATCGGTCGCCGAGCGTGGTGTGCGTCATGGTGGTGATCAACGACTCGTCGGCCTCTGCCCTGGGGGCACCGCGGTAGGTCAACGGCACCTGCAGAACCTTGCCGTCGGCGGTGGCGAGCAGGTGGGTCTCCATGCCGACCTCGCCATCGGGGTCATCGAAGCGGTAGGAGCCGAGCTTGGTGAGGCTCGAGGCTTCGATGTCACCGGCCCAGGACTGCCGGGGCACCCATGCCTGCAGCAGGTCGAGCTTGGTAGGCACGATCGTCGCAGGGTGGTGGACAGCCATCACGTGAGTCTGGCAGCTGGACGATTCCCCGGTCACGTCGCGGCGCGCGGAATGCGCGGTCATCAACGTGATGCGTTCTACGTCAACTCCACGGGCAGGATCGGGTGCCCCTGACCTCGTCGTGGTCCCTGCATAGCACTGACGGGGCTTGCGCCCAGCAACGTGTGACCGGGTTGAATGACGACGAGGTGGGGCTGCTCATGATGACCGGCAAGGTGACCCCGCAAGGAGTTCCTCGATGTCGCGTGGAGCTCGCCCCGACAGCTCAGTAGAGGTGACGTTGAACGGGTCGCGCTGGTGATCGTTCTCGGCTTGCTGCTGCTTGCTTGATCAGATCTCGACGGGTAGGCGATGAGGGGTCAGGCGGCGGCGGTGAACTCCCGCCGCCGGGTGCCGTGGGTGGCGATGAACGGATCCCAGGCCCGCCCGGTGGTGACGACAGCGTGCAACTGTCGCAGCAACGCCGCCGCGAGGGCGGCCTGGGCTTGGGTCTTGGACAACCGGTTGTCCTGTCTCGTCGTCAGGTGCTGGTAGCGGGCGGCCCAGACCGGATTGCTACGACTGGCCGGCCAGATCACCCGCCACGCCATCAACCGCAGCTGCGGGCGGCCCTGCCCGGTGACCTTCGTGCGGCCGGTGAAGTTCCCCGACATCTTCTCCCTCGGCGCCAACCCGGCGTGCTTGACGACCGCCCGGGCGGAAGTGAAGCGGTGCAGATCCCCGGTCTCAGCCAAGATCATCGCCGCGCCCAACGCCGTCAGACCCGGAATGGAGGTCACCAGCTCGGTCAGGCCCAGTTCATCGATGACGGTGAGCATCCGCCCCTCGACCTCGCCGCAGCGGCCCTGGTCGTGGTGCAGGTCCTCCAAGACGAAGGCGACCCGCTCCAACGCCCCCCGGCGGTGCTCGAGGACCCCGACCGGTGAAGCTGTTGCCGCGTACAGCTTGTGCACGATCCGCAAGCAGGGCCGCTCAGTGCCCCATCGACCGATCTCACGGCGCACCTGCTTGTCCAGCCGGTCCAAGCCCAGGCGGTAGGTCCGGGCGAGGTCACCACCGTCACGCTCCAGGATCACCGTCATCGCAGCGAGCCAGGTCGCGGACTTGAACGGTTGCGCTGCGGCCCCGATGGCGGCCGGCCACACGCACTCCAGCAGGTCCCGCACCTGCTGCACGGACGCGATCATGTCGGTGACCAGGCGGGCGCGGCGGACGCCGAGGTGACGCAGCCGACCCCACGTCTCATCCACCGGCTCCGGGACGTAGCACCGCAGCTGTGACGCCAGGCGGGCGATGATCACCGCGTCCTTCTCGTCGGTCTTGTCGAAGGTCAGATCCTCCCCTCGGCGGGCCCACGCCGAGATCAGCGGCTGCACGCAGACGAAGGCCATGGCCCGCTCGGCCGCGAGCTGGCCCAGGATCCGCCACCGGTGCCCCGTCGGCTCACACGCCACCGTGACCGCCTCGAAGCCGGCCTTGGTGGCCTGCGCCTTCGCCCAGTCCAGCGCGGCACCGAGGTCCCACGCCCGGACCCGGAACGTCTTTCGGGCCAGGACCCGGGAGTCGTGATCACAGACCACGACCATCTGCTTCGCATCAGCCAGGTCGATCCCGACGATCGCGCTGGTGGTCGGGACGAGCTCGCGCAGCCGACCGAGGCGGGCGTTGCGGCTCTTGTCACCACGAGAGATCTGACTAACGTTGTTCACGGACGTCCTCCTTCTGCGCTGGGACACCAAGCCCGAGTAGCGCACCAGGGGGACGTCTTGCTGACAAGACCCCTACGGGGTCTCCGTCCACACCTGATGCGACCTGCAGAACGAATCACTATGTCGACGAGCGAGTGGTCACCGGCGATGGTCCAGGCGGGCGAGGCGGGTACGACGTCTCGGGCCACCCCGTGAGCGTTCTCGAGCACGCCGTCGTCCTGACGCGCACGAGTGACCCCGTCGAACGAAGGACGCGGTGCCCGTGGATGGCCTGGAACGCTCACCACGTGTCCTCGTTCTTCTCCACCGCTGCCGCCCGCTTCAACCAGCTCGTGGCCCCTCTCCTCACCTCCCCACGGTTCAGTCCTCTGGTACGCGGCTGGATGACGACCATCACCTACACCGGCCGACGCTCCGGCCGCCTCATCAGCACCCCTGTCGCCTACAAGCGCCGCGGCGACAACACCGTCGAGATCCCCGTCGAGCTGCCCGACCGGAAGACCTGGTGGCGCAACTTCACCGGTGAAGGAGCCCCACTGACGCTGCTCCTGGACGGCTCTCCCCGCCAAGGGCACGGCATCGCCACCCGCGACGCCCGAGGCAGGGTCGGTGTCACCGTGCGCCTGTCCTCACCCTGACGAGTCCGTACACAGGAGTTCTGCACCAAGTCGACCCAGGCCGCGGCCACGACCGTCCACCCGGTGCCCAACTGCGTCGGTGGAGGACCACCGATGGTCAGGGCGGACGACTCGACTCCCCCGAGGCGGGGAT
>JBPBQU010000281.1:0-2920 GCA_050955085.1 Janthinobacterium lividum
GGCGGTGATGGGGGAATCGTGGTGTTCATGGCGACCGTCCACGTCCAGGACATGGGTACTGCGGCCACCCTCGGGCCGGTCGAGGGTGAGCTCGAGCCGGCCGGCGCGCAACACCTCGAGGATGTGCTGCAACAGAGGCACCACCGGAAAGGGCGAGGGTTCACGGCCCAGGTCGGCCCCCTCGTCCTCGATCCGGGTGGTCAGCGCCACGAACTCCTGGACGAGTTCGAGGGAGTGGTGACGGCGCCTCAGCACGAGGTAACCCCGGTACGCAGCGACGGTGACGATCGCCAGGATGACGAAGAGGGCGATACCGAGCGGCCCCGCACCGACGAGAGCCACCGTCGTGAAGGCGATCGAGGTGCTGATCAGGACGAAGACCGCAGCGGGCGCGAACACCTGCACCGCGTCGCGCACCGAGACCGGCCCTTGGTTGATACGGATCACCAGGAGCACGAAACCGCTCATCACCGCATCGGTGACAGCCATGGCCAGGAAACAGTCGAACGCGGTCCGCAGCGAGAGAACGCTGGTGGGCCCGACGAAGAGGTGGGTCAGGGTGATCAGCAGGGCGGCGTCCAGCAGGTAGGCCGCCGTGTTGAACGAGAACTTCAGCGGTGCGACCCGTTGCACTGCGAACGCGGCCACGGCGGTCACCATCCGAGCCGCGACGGCGTGTTCCGGACTGAGGTAGAGGACCCCCAGCAGCAGTGGAACGCCGGCCAGCGAATAGGAGTAGGCCTGCAGGCGCATCTCGACCAGGGCCTGGCCGAGTTCGGTGACGAAGAGCGCCACCACGAGGGCCGCGAGCAGCAGCCACCAGGTCGTTCCGGTGGGAGCGCCGAGCAGAGTGTGGCCCGGAGCCACCCCGAGCAGGGCGGCCCCGGCAAGTGCCAGGGCCGCCGTGAGGAGCAGCGTGAGCCGACCCGGGCTCACCCGACGCGCGCGCGCACCGTCCGTCCGTCCCATCTGCCCCTCCTCCATGGATCTCCGAGTGGTCATCGGTGCGGGAGGGTCCGAACTGAAGTGCGTGTCACCCGATCGGTTTGAGCCGGGTGGTCAGCTCCAGCGCGCCGAGGACCACCGAGCGCTGTCCCAATCGGCATCGCTCCAACGCGCGGAGGACCACCGAGCGCTGTCCCAACCAGCGCCGCTCCAACGCGCGGAGGACCACCGAGCGCTGTCCCAACCAGCGCCGCTCCAACGCGCCGAGGACCACCGAGCGCTGGACCAGTCAGCCGACGTCCAGGTGTCACCGCTCCACCGGGCACTGCGCCACAGTCCCCCATCCCAGCTGGTACCGGCTGCGGAGGTCGTCGCCCAACTCTGGGCGTCCCAGGGTTGCCCCTGGGCGTCCACCTCACCGCTGAGGACCACACCGGTCTCCGGGTCGGCCAGGTGACTGCTCCCGCGGGCGGCTTCGAGGGTGCCCAGCCCGGTGGCGAGCGGGAACGACTGCTTGGTCGACGCCAGCCATGTCGCGGTGTCCTTCTTCAACGACTTGTTGACGGCCGCGAGCGCCGCATCGACGTCCACCTCGCCCGCACCCGCATCGAGCACGTTCACGCCCTGCACCGGGGTGGCGGTCTTCACCAGGGCGGTCTTGACCGCGTCCGGGGTCAACGATGGCTGCGCCTGCAGGAGAAGGGCCGCGGCGCCACTGACGACGGCGGCGGCCTGCGAGGTCCCACTGCCGCGGAAGAGGCGACCGGAGGTGTCCCCGGCCACGAGACCCTGTGGGTTGTTCACGTCGACGGTGGAACCCGCCGCGCGAAGACCCACGATCGAACGACCCGGGGCCACCAGGTCGACGTGACGCTGGGACGTCCCGCGGGAGGAGAAGGACGCGACGGTCGGTGACGACCAACCCTTGACGTCGCTGGAGGCGTCGGAGGCACCGACGGCGATGACGTAGGGGTCGATCGCCGGGTCGGTCAGCCCCCCGGAATCGGGGCCGCCGTTGCCACCGGAGACGACCACGACGAGGCCGTGGTGCCACGCATTCTCCGCAGCGGCGGCCAGCGGATCGATCTGGTAGGGCTGCAACGAGTCGGTGCCGAACGAGAGGTTGACGACCCGGACGTTCATCCCGTTGTCGTGCTGGTGCTGGACGACCCAGTCGAGGCCGGCGATCACCTGACTGACGTCGGTGCTGCCGTCGGTCGTGGCCAGCTTGAGGGCCAGCAGTTGCGCGTCGGGAGCGACGCCGAGCTGCGTGCCGGGATCGTCCGCCTTGGGTGCGCCGGCCTTGGTGGTCGGGGAGGCGTCCTCGCCGGCGATGATGCTCGCCATGTGGGTGCCGTGCCCGAAGGTGTCGGAGCTCAGTGCGCTGGCACTGTTCACCTCCAACGAGAGGTCGGGCCCCTGCACGACCTTGCCGGGGGCATTCAGGCCGCCGACCGCAGCCACCCCGCTGTCCACGACGGCGACGGTGACGCCCTGCCCGGTGAGGGCCCGGCCCGCGTCGTCCTTCTGCTTCCACACGTCGCGGGCTCCGATGGCCGTGGTGACGGTGTAGAGCGAACCTGCGTCGCGCTTGGCGTCGTAGGTGTTGGTCTGCGAGTCCTTCGCCTTGGCGTCGGCGCTCTTGTCACCCCACACCGTTCCCACGACGTGTGCCTTGCTCTTGGCGGATACGGCAGCAGCCGAAGCTGCTGGCGCGGTCACCAACAGCGACACGGGCAGCGCGCCCACCGTGAGGGCGACGGCCAAGGCCAGACCCCGGCGTTGTCCCCTCCACACGAGTCCTTGTCCCACGGATGTCCCCTGCACTCTCAGTAGTCGACTGGTTACTCTCACCAGAAGAACAGAGGGATGGGGTGAGTGGTGGATTTCCGGGAACGGTCCACCCGTTTGGCTGGTCGGCGACCCGCGCCAGCCGCGATGGCCTCCCGCGCAGGCAGACGGGTGACCGCCGGCC
>JBPBQU010000282.1:0-2906 GCA_050955085.1 Janthinobacterium lividum
CGACCGAGACCCCGATGGACTGCCCGTCCAGAACGGCGACAGCCCTGGCCGGAACCAGGGCGGCGGCGGGGTCCTCGCGGTAGGAGTCCTTCAACGGCTTCTGGAGAGCCCTGAGCTCGGTCGCGTCCACCGGGCGAGCTTACGGCCCGCCCCGCATCCCCACCTACCTGGTCCAGACTGTCGGGCGTGATGACCAGGTGAAGTGGACGACCGCCGTTCGCACGCTCACGGACGTCGGTGCCGCGTGCACCAAGGCGGCCGCGATCCCGTCCGCCGTCATGCCGCTGCGGATTACCTCGGCCTGGGTCCACGGAGTCCTGCTGGGACCTCGACGCGACGCGGTGGACGACCTCGACGGGGTCGCGGTGGCGCTGGCTGCGGACGTCGCCGAAGACGCGTGTCCGTGGCTCACCCAGCCGACCGGCGCGGGGCAGTGGCTCAACGCCACGGGGATGGAGAAGCGCCCGGTCGCGCTCGTGTTCCGCTCCGCGCACGCGCCGATCTTCAACCACCGGGTACAACGACCCGTCCGGTTCTGGGATGTCGAGGGTGGAGTCGACAGCGCTGTGCTGGCCGCGATCGACACCGGGGAGGGTGAACGGCTGCGCCCCGGCGCCGTCTCCGCGGCGGAGCTGACCGCCCGGGTGGGTGCGGAGCTCGCGGTGAGCCTCGCGGCAGTGCGTGCGGCGAGCGCCGACTTCGACGGGCACCGGTGGGCCCCCGGCTCCCCGCTCAAGCGCGCCGACGCCCTCGCCGCCGCGGTGACGGGTTACCTGGATCTCCTCGAGATGTCCCGCCCGACGTGACCCGCCAGACGTGACCCGCCCCGCCAAGTTCGCCGCGCACGCTCACCCGCCGGGATAGCGTCGCGTGGTGAGTGACGAGAGCGGGAGCACCGCGGACGGCTACCCCGAGAAGCCGACCACCCGACTGCCGACCGGGCCCGACGACCGCGCGTTCCGCGGGCGCGTCGGCTCGGCCCACGGGTATGCCCTCCAGGCCGCGACGGGGGCCTGAGTCCCATCGTGGGCCCGAATCGCATCATGAGCACCGTCGTCCTCCTCCCCTCCGCCGCAGGTGTCACCTCCGAGGTCACCCTGCTCGCGGCGCGGTTGCACGCCTCGGCACTGCGGGTCCTCGTCGTCGACTTCCCCGACGGCGGAGCGGTCGCGCGCCAGCAGCACGCCCTGGCCGCGCTCGCAGACCTCCCCGAGGGTTATGTGGTCGTGGGTTTCGACGAGGGGTCCGCCGTCGCGGAGTCCCTGGCCTGCACCCGCGCACCCGCCGCGGTGGTCCTCCTGCGCGGAGCTGTCCCCCTCATCGACCTCGGCCTGCTGGACTGGCCTCAAGAAGTTGCGGCGCAGGTACATCGCGGCCCCCGAGACGACGTCGCGGACGTCGACGACCTGTGTGCCGACGTCGGGGAGGCAGTCGAACTCGTGGACGAGACGATGGACGACGCGCTCGACGACGAGGTCGTGCGCGGCCTCGTGGTGGGGTTCTGCACGCGATTCACGCGGTGAGCGTCGAGGAACCGCGACGCAACCCTGGGACGAGCGCCTCACAACCGCGGTGAACTCCGGTTCGACAGCGACGCCTCGTCCAGGTCCAGTTGTTCCAGGGACTCCCGCACGGCCGTCTCGTCGACCTCGCCGCCTTCCTGCGCACTCACGAGGGCTTCGCGCTGCACCCGGATCATGTCGCGGCGCAACCTCACCCCCGTCTCGGACGCCAGCCGCCCGGCGGAGGCGCCACGCTCCTCGGCGCTCTCGGCGGCGCGCAGCGCCGCCAGTTGCTCGGCCCGTTCGAGCACGAGATCGGCCACGTGCCGCTCCACCGGGTCCGTGGCCGCATCTCGGGCACGGTTCAGCTCCGCCTGCCCGGCACCCCAGGCCAGCTCACGAGCGCGCGCGCGCTGTTGGTCCAGCCACACCTGTTCCTCCGGCGCCTCCACCTTCACGCGGCGGATCAACCAGGGCAGCGTCGACCCCTGCACCAGCAGGGTGCCCACCGCGACCACGAAGGCGAGGACCTGCAGGTCCGCGCGGTGCGGGAAGGGGTCCCCGGTGTCGGTGCGCTCGGGGATACCGGCTGCTGCGGCGAGGGTCACCACCCCGCGCATGCCCGTCCAGGCGATGACCAGGTCCTCGCGGGCGGTGTAGTGGCGTCCACCGGGCGACCACCGCCCGCCCAGCACCCGGCGCATGAACAACCCCCCACCCAGCACCCACACCAATCGCACGGCCATGACCGCCAGCAGCACCACGAGGCCGGCACCGAGCAGGGCGCCCAGGGCACTGCCTTCGGCCAACGCGTCGTCGAGGAGGAAGTGGAACTGCAACCCCAGGTAGGCGAAGACGAACGCCTCCAGCAACACGTCCAGCAGGTCCCAGACCTGGCGTTCGGCGAGGCGGGTGGCGTAGACGGTGCGCACCGAGCGCCGGGAGAGGGCGAACCCGGCAGCGACGACCGCCAGCACCCCCGAGGTCTCCAGGGCCTCGGCAACCGCGTAGGCGGTGAAGGGGGTGAGCACGGCCAGGGCCGTCATGTTCGCCGGGTTGCGCAGGCGGGTGCGCACCGCGTGCACCACCCGGCCGAGCACGGCGCCGACCAGAATGCCCCCGACCGCCTCGAACAGGAAGAACAACACGGGGTTGTGGATGAGGGTGGGCGTTCCGGCCACTGTGGCCGTCACGGTGGAGAACAGGGTCAGCGCGGCTGCGTCGTTGACGAGACTCTCACCCTTGAGGGTGGTCATGATGCGGGCGGGCAGGCCGAGGCGGCCCCCGATCGCCACTGCGGTGACCGCGTCCGGCGGGGACACGACGGCGGCCAGGACCAGGGCGAGGCTGAAGCCCAGCCACGGCACGATCCACGCCGCGACCGCGGCGACGACCGCGGTCGTC
>JBPBQU010000283.1:0-2860 GCA_050955085.1 Janthinobacterium lividum
AGGAAGCCGAACCCGTGGAACCCGCGTCGGGAGCGGACGCACCCTCGGCCTGCGCCGCGTACAGGGCCGAACCCAGCTTCTGGCTCGCCTGCGCGACAGCGTCGGACTTGGTCTTGATGTCCGCGGCGTCGGTACCGTTGAGGGCCGTCTTCAGCTCGGCGACGGCGGTGTTGACCTCGGCCTTGCCGTCCTCGGGGAGTTTGTCGGCGTTGTCCGCGACGAACTTCTCGGTCTGGTACACGAGACCCTCGGCCTGGTTGCGGGCCTCGGCCTCCTCCCGGCGCTGCTTGTCCTCGTTGGCGTGCTGCTCGGCGTCCTTGACCATGCGGTCGATGTCCTCCTTCGACAGCGCACTGCCACCGGAGATCGTCATCGACTGCTCCTTGCCCGTGCCGCGGTCCTTCGCGTTCACGTGCACGATGCCGTTGGCGTCGATGTCGAAGGTGACCTCGACCTGCGGCACACCGCGCGGGGCAGGGGCGATACCGGTCAGCTCGAACGTGCCCAGCGGCTTGTTGTCGCGGGCCAGCTCACGCTCACCCTGGAACACCTGGATGAGCACCGACGGCTGGTTGTCGTCGGCCGTGGTGAACACCTCGGAGCGTTTGGTCGGGATCGCGGTGTTGCGCTCGATGAGCTTGGTCATGATCCCGCCCTTGGTCTCGATGCCCAGGGACAGCGGCGTGACGTCGATCAGCAGGACGTCCTTGCGCTCGCCCTTGAGGACACCGGCCTGCAGAGCCGCGCCGATGGCGACGACCTCGTCGGGGTTCACGCCCTTGTTGGGCTCGCGGCCACCCGTCAGTTCCTTGACGACCTCGGTCACGGCCGGCATGCGGGTGGAACCACCCACGAGCACGACGTGGTCGATGTCGGAGAGCTTGACGTCCGCGTCCTGGATCACCGAGTGGAACGGCGCCTTGGTGCGGTCGAGGAGGTCGCCCGTCAGCTGCTCGAACTGCGCGCGGGTGAGCTGCTCGTCGAGGTGGACGGGTCCGTTCTCGGTCATCGACAGGTACTGCAGGGAGATCCCCGTGCTGGTGGCCGTGGAGAGTTCCTTCTTGGCCTGCTCGGCGGACTCACGCAGCCGCTGCATGGCGATCTTGTCCTTGGACAGATCGATGCCGTAGGCGGCCTGGACCTTCTTCAGCAGGTGGTCCACGATCCGCTGGTCCCAGTCGTCACCACCGAGGTGGTTGTCACCGGACGTCGCCCGGACCTGGATGGTGGAGAAACCGTCCTCGTCCTTGCCGACCTCGAGGAGGGACACGTCGAACGTGCCGCCGCCGAGGTCGAAGACGAGGATGAGCTCGTCTTCCTTGCCCTTGTCGAGGCCGTAGGCGAGGGCGGCCGCGGTCGGCTCGTTGATGATGCGCAGGACGTTCAGCCCCGCGACCTCGCCGGCCTCCTTGGTAGCCTGACGCTGGGAGTCGGAGAAGTAGGCCGGGACCGTGATCACGGCGTCCGTGACGGCCTCGCCGAGGTAGCTCTCCGCGTCCCGCTTGAGCTTCTGCAGCACGCGGGCGCTGATCTCCTGCGGCGTGTAGTTCTTGTCGTCGATCGCCACGCTCCAGTCGGTGCCGACGTGGCGCTTGACGGAACGGATGGTCCGGTCGACGTTGGTGACGGCCTGGCGCTTGGCGATCTCGCCGACCAGCACCTCACCGTTCTTGGCGAACGCCACGACGGACGGGGTCGTGCGACCACCCTCGGCGTTGGCGATGACCGTCGGCTCACCGCCTTCGAGGACGGAGACGACGGAGTTGGTGGTACCGAGGTCGATGCCGACGGCACGTGCCATGGTGGGAATCCCTTTCGATCTGTTGAGCCTGTCTCACTCAAGTCTGCGGCTGACCCCCAGAATGTCAAACCGGGAGTCATTCATCTTGAGTCTATTGGGCTCAACTCCGGACGGGACCGTCCTGTTCCCGGGTCATCCGGGTCACCTCCCCCATCCCGGGACGACGGTGGTGACCGGGTAGCAACCAGGCCAGCGCCGCCGCGGCCAGGCAGATGCCGACCCCCACCCACAGCACCCGTACGTACGCACCCTCGGTCGGCAACGACGAACCGAGCGGGGTCGCGGCGGCCAGCACCGCAGCAGCGACCGCACTACCCAGCGAGAAGCCGATGTAGCGAACCACCTGGTAGAAACCCAGTGCGCTGCCGGTCTCGGAGTCCGGAACCGACGCCACGATGAGGCCGGGGATCATCGCGAACGTCGCTCCGAGCCCCGCCCCGAGCACGCCCATCATCACGAACGCCTGCCAGAGCGCGTCGTGCCACAGCGCGAAGAACACCCCGGAGACCGCCACCACGAGACACCCCGACGGCAACAACCGGCGTGCGCCCACCTGCGCGGTGAGCCAGGGCAGTGCCCGACTGGCGCCGAAGTTCACCACCGAGAACGGCACCAGGGTCAGCCCCGCGAGGACGACGGAGGCGCCGAAGCCGTAACCCGCCGAGCGGGGCGTCTGGACGAACTCGGTCACGCTGGAGAGGTAGGCGTACATCGCGACACCGAGAACGATCGCGCAGCCGTCACCGGTGAGGACGGCGGGGTGGCGCAGCAACCGCAGTTGGACGATGGGTGCGGCGCAACGCAACTGGTGCCGGACCCAGACACCGAGCAGCACCGCGGCCGCGGCCAGGAGGAGGAGTTCCACGGGCGAGGACCATCCCCACTCCTCCCCCTGCGCGATGGCGAGCAGCAGCGCGACGAGTCCCGCGGCCAGCAGTGCGGCTCCCGTCACGTCGAGGCGGGCCGCGGTGCGGGTACTGCTGCGCGGGACGACCAGGAGCACGAGACCGAAGGCGATCACGCTGACCACCACACCGAACCAGAACGCCGCCGCCAGGC
>JBPBQU010000284.1:0-2813 GCA_050955085.1 Janthinobacterium lividum
GGTCCCGGGGAGGTGCTCGTACGCATCGCCTCCAACACGATCTGCGGGACCGACCTGCGCATCGCCTCGGGGGCGAAGTCGAAGGGTGTCCGCATCCCCGTCGTCCTGGGGCACGAGACCGCCGGCTCGGTGGCGGAGGTCGGAGCTGGAGTCGAGGGTTTGCGGGTCGGTGACCGGGTGGGGATGGCTCCGTCGGTGGTGTGCGGCCACTGCGACATGTGCCGGCGCGGGGTTTCCAACCTGTGCCGGGTGGCACAGGTCCTCGGGCACGACCTCGACGGTGGCCTCGCGGAACACCTCCTCGTACCGGCGAGCGCCGTGACCGCCGGGAACCTGGCGGTGGTGCCGGCGGGTGTGCCTTTCGAGCAGATCTCGCTGGCTGAACCCCTGTCCTGCGTGCTGCACGCCCAGCAACTGTTCGGTGTCGCCGTCGATGACGTGGTCCTGGTCATTGGGGGCGGTGCGATCGGCCTCATGCACGCCCAGCTGGCGAGGGTCGCCGGAGCGCGCACGGTGATCGTCAGCGAGCCCGTCGCCTCCCGTCGCGCCCTGGCGACGCGGTTGGGCGTCGACGTGGTGATCGACCCCACGGTGCAGGACCTGCCGGGCGTCGTCGCCGAACTCAGCGGTGGTGCCGGTGCGGACGCCGTCGTGGTTTGCATCGGTGTACCGGCGCTGGTCGACCAGGCGTTGTCCCTCGCCCGTTTCCGGGGCAGGGTCAACCTCTTCGCCGGTTTTCCCAAGGACCGGTTCTCCGAGGTGGATCCGAACCGGATCCACTACGGCGAGCTGACGGTGACGGGAAGTTCGAACTCCACGATCGATGACTACCACGCTGCGATGCGGCTCATCCAGGACGGCAAGGTCGACGTGGGCGCACTGGTGACACACACTTACCCGCTCGCGGACATCGCCGCCGCCCTCCAGATGGCGGGGTCGGCGGAGGCGGTCAAGGTGGCGGTTCTGCCCGGCCAGTGAGCCGGGGTCCCGGTGGCTGTGCCTGGCCACCGGGACGGGGTTCAGACGACGCGGATGTTGCCTCCGTCCACCGGCACCTGGGCACCGGTGGTCCGGGAGAAGCGGTCGCTGAGCAGCGCGAGGACGGCATTGGTGACGTCGTCGAGACGGACGTCGACCTTCAGGAGGTTGTTGCGCTTGTACTCCTCCACGGTGAGGCCATAGCGCCTGGCGCTGGAGGCGAGGGCCTCGTCCGTCCACAGACCGGTGCTGAAGACCGCGTCGGGATGGACGACGTTCACGCGGATCCCCTGCGGGGCGAGCTCCAGTGCCGCCACCCGCGCCAGTTGGGTGAGGCCCGCCTTGGCTGCGGAGTACGCAGCGGCACCCGGTCCGGGGGCTGCGACGTTGCGCGACCCGATCACCACCACCGATCCGGTGCCTTTTCCCATGGCGAGGAGGGTTTCCTTCAGCACGATGAGGTGACTGGTCAGGTTGACTTTCAGGCTTCGCTCGAAGGTGTCCACGTCGAGTTCGACGATGTATTTGCCGGCTGTAAAGATCCCGGCGTTGGACACCAGCAGGTCGATGCGGGGTGCGCCCTGTTGGAAGTGTGTCACCGCTTGGTGGACGGCGTCGGCGTCGGTGACGTCCGTCGCGATGCCCGTCCAGGAGGGGTGTCTGCTCGCGGTCACCACGGCCTCGGAGATGTCGAGTCCCAGCACCTGCGCGCCCTGCGCCATCAGGGCCTCGGCCACCGCGAGGCCGATTCCGCCGGCGGCGCCGGTGACGACTGCGGCGCGGCCGGCGAAGTCCCCGTTCATGCTGCGGTGCCGCGGTACAGCTCGTGGGCCTCATCGACGGAGGCGCCGTCGTGGACGATCGCGGAGACGGCCTGGATCATCGCGGCCGGGGCGTCGCTCTGGAAGATGTTGCGGCCCATGTCGACGCCGAGGGCACCTTCGGAGATACAGCGGTACGTCATGTCCAGCGCCGCACGCTCCGGGAGTTTCTTGCCGCCGGCGACGACCAGCGGCACGGGGCAGGAGGCGACGATCGAGGCGAAACCCTCGTCCACGTAGTAGCACTTGACGATCTGGGCCCCGAGTTCGGCAGCCATCCGGGTCGCGAGGCGGAAGTAGCGCGCGTCGCGTACCAGTTCCTTGCCCACGGCCACGACGGCCATCACCGGGATGCCGACCTGCTGGCCTTGGTCCACCAAGGTGGTCAGGTTCTTGATCGACTGCGTCTCGTGGTCGCTGCCGATGAACATCTGGACGGCTAGCGCGGAGGCGTTCAACCGGACGGCGTCCTCGATGCTCAAGGCCAGGTTCTCGTGGGACAGGTCTTTCAGCACACTGGGCCCGCCGCTGGCGCGCACGACGACGGCCTTGTCGGTGGCGGGCGTCACCGAGGTGCGGATGGCGCCGCGGGTGGCCATCAGCGCGTCGGCATACGGCAGCAGTGGCGGCACCGCGAGGTCGAGGCGTTCGAGGCCGGTGGTGGGCCCCTGGAAGTAACCGTGGTCCACGGCGAGCATCACGGTGCGCCCGGAGCTGGGCCGGAAGATCCGGGAGAGTCGGTTCTTCATGCCCCAGTCCAGGGACCCGGCGCCCTTCAGGAAGAAACCGGGGGTCTGGACGGGCACGTCCTCGTAGTAGTTCTTCGTGGGGTTCGCGTCTGCCTCGGGCACGGTGTCTCCTGGAATTATTCTCGCGCGGGTGGGAATCTACCCAGCTTACTCGGAGGCACGGCCGTTGAAAACCTGCGCCCGGGAGCGTCCGAGGGCCGTACAACACAGCAGCGCCACAACGGGCCGCGGCGAGTGCCGCGGCCCGTTGTGGCGCTGAGGTGCG
>JBPBQU010000285.1:0-2811 GCA_050955085.1 Janthinobacterium lividum
GACTGTTCGTCTCCGGTGCTTGCCGGACGTGGGCGAATTATCGTCAGGTCCCGAGCTTCCAACGGTGGACGGCACAGACTTGTCAGCTCCTTGCACACGGTTCCAGCTCGAGACGAACAGCCTCGGGCGCGCAGAGTAGCAGCATCGCGTCGCGGACGCCCTGACTCCTTCGTCACCCGTTCGGCGCACAGCTCATCGACGTGGCGACATACCCTCGATCCGTGAATCGCCGCACGATGATCGACGTAGAGGATTTCAACCGTCGTCGCAGCGTGGCCGCACTGCTCCGGGGCAGCGAGTCCCGGGTAGACGAGGTGCCCCGGCGTCCGAATGCGGCGTTGGGAGTGGGCCTCGTCGGGGTGCTGTTGTTCGGCGCCGCAGCAGCAGGCACCGCGTACGTCTCGCACCGGGCGCCCGATGGGTGGCTGAACAACGCAACACTGGTGCTGGACCGCAGCACCGGGGCGCGCTACGTCGCGCAGGACGCAACCCTGCGGCCAGCCCCGACGCTCACGAGTGCCCTGTTGGCCGGTGCCACCGGTGAACCCGTCCTGGTTCCCCACGAGCAGATCGACGGCGCACCCCTCGGCCCACCGCTGCCGGGTGAGGACTTGCCCGAACGCCCACCCTCGGTTCCAGACCAACCGCGGGGCCTCACCGCCTGCACGAGCGACGGTTCTGCTCTCGACGTCTACGCCTCGACACCCGCGGTCCGCTCGGCGTCGACGTCTGCGCTGCTGGTCCGCGCGACCGGGAGTTCGGAGGTCTACCTGGTGGCGGGACGTCGCCGATGGTTACTCGCCGGCCCGGCGCTGCTCACCCTCGGTTACCAGGCTGAGCAGGTGCGGGATGTCCCGGCCTCGTGGCTGGACCTGGTGGCCAAGGGAGCGAACCTGGAGATCCTCCCGCCCACGCCACTGGACCCGTTCACCGGTGTCGCCGGCGTCGGGGTGGGTGGTGAGGTCGTGCTCGCCGCGACGTCTGGTCGGCACTACCTCATCTCCGGTGGCGCACTGCACCCGTTCACGAACCGCACCAGTGAACTGCTGGGTCCTGCACCGGTTCGCAGCCTGGACGACCAGTTCCTCGCGTCGGCACCCCAAGGTGATCCGGTGGGCCTTCACGACGTCCCCTCGACGCCTCCCGCGGTACCCGCGGCCGAGGACGACGTGGTGGCGTGCGTTCGCAGTTTCGATGGCGCGGTCTCGGTGGAGAGCCGCGCGGTCGATGAGGGGACACGCTCCGGGACTCGCCAGGAGCTGGACCTCGGTGCGGGCGCCACAGTGGGCGTGACCTGGCATTTCGTTCCGGGTGAAGGAGCCCTCGTAGGTCCGACGACCCTGGACGACGCACCCGAGGCCGACGCACCCGCGCCGGAGACGACAGGCATCGTGCTCGTCGCGGACGGGGTGGGCTACCCCGTGGCCACCCTGGATGTGCTGCGGGTTCTAGGTCTTCGGCGGGATCAGACCGTGAAACTGGAACGCCCCTGGCTCGCCCTGCTCAAGCAGGGGTCGACCCTGTCGACCTCCTGACTTGTCCGCCTGACCGCGTGACACAGGTTGACCGGTCAGCCGTCAGCGTCCCGTCACCCGGTCTCCGTTCCCAAACAAGCACGAAGAGTAGGGGTGCGTTCGCGGAACGTAGTTCTTTACCGCCAATCGGTGGATAGGAGGATCCATGAGGGCCTTCTGTGCGAATGTTCTGCCAGGCTCCGCGGGTTGCTCCACGGAGCTCCATTGATCACGTGACCAAAAGCAACGCATCCTCGGGAGAACTCATGGCCGGATTGTTCGACGCTTCGACCGACCAGATGAGCACGACGTCAGCAGGGGTGCTCGCCGAGTCGGACAATGTGCAGGCCGACCTGACCGGCCTCCTCGCCAAGCTGGAGGCTCTCGCAGGGCAGTGGATCGGTGACGGGAACACCGCCTTCACGAAGGCCCAGCTCAACTACCAGGACGCCAACTCTCGGTTGAACCTGACGCTGAGCACGATCGGTGAGCTCATCCAGAAGAACGCGAACCGTTACACCAGTGATGACGCCGCGTCCCATGCGGTAGTGACCAGCGCGGGCGCCGGCTTCCACGTTCCCGGTTTCTGACACCCCCCCTTCCTTCCGACGACCCGTACCAGGAGCACTCCATGGCTGACCGCGTCCGCGTGAATTTCAACTCCCTCGCCACCGCCGGTGCCGACCTTTCCGCCGGGGTGGCCAGCGCCGGTACCCGCCTGGAAAACCTCAAGGGTGCGATCGCTCCCATGGTCGCCACCTGGGACGGTGACGCTCAGATCGCTTACCACGAGCAGCAGACCAAATGGGACACCGCCTGGGTGGACCTGACGGACGCACTCAAGCAGCTCCAGATCGCCACCATGACCAGCCACGACGGCTTCCAGGCAGGCGAATCGTCCAACACCTCGTCCTGGGGCTGATGTGGGTCTGGTCGACGCCGGCCGCGGCGGCACCGTCGGAACCCTCGGTGCTGCGGGGGGCTTCTTCGACGTCGTCCCCAGTGACCTCCTCACCGGTTCAGCCAATCTCAGTGCCGACTCTTCCGCCATGTCCACCCACACGCAGTCGGTGGTTGCGGCTGCGACGGACGCTGGCGGCGGTTGCGGCGATGGTGGATTCGCCCCGGCGCTGGCCGTCTACACCGCGGCCAGCCGCGCTGTAGGCGTTGCCAGCGCCGAGGTCATCTCAGGCAACAATCTCCTGTTGAGCAACACCGCCCAGCGTTACCTCAGCGACGACTCCGCCGCGACCAATGTGGTGAACGCCGCTGCCGTCGGAATCGACGCAGTGTCTCC
>JBPBQU010000286.1:0-2809 GCA_050955085.1 Janthinobacterium lividum
CCTTGTCACCTCGGAGTCCGCACGCGCCGCGTTGGCGCTCAGCCTGCGGACCGCCACGACTGCCACCCTGTGCTGTCTGGTCCTCGGGGTCCCGATGGCTCTCGTGCTGGCGCGCAGCAGTTTTCCCGGGCTGCAGGTCCTGCGCTCGCTCGCGTTGCTGCCGCTGGTGCTGCCGCCCGTCGTCGGTGGTCTGGCGCTGATCTACGCGTTCGGCCGGTTCGGGCTCCTCGGCCCGGTCCTCGCCCGGCTCGGGATCCAGGTCGGATTCAGCACGGCCGCGGTCGTCATCGCGCAGACGTTCGTCGCACTGCCATTCCTCGTCGTGAGCCTGGAAGGCGCGTTGCGCACCGCCGGTCGACGCTACGAAGCCGTGGCCGCGACCCTCGGGGCCCGGCCCAACCGGGTCCTCTGGAGGGTCACCGTGCCGCTCGTCGCCCCGGGCCTGGTGTCCGGGGCGGTGTTGTCCTTCGCCCGGGCGCTGGGGGAGTTCGGGGCGACCCTCACGTTCGCGGGCAGTCTGCAGGGCGTCACCCGCACCCTGCCTCTGGAGATTTACCTGCAGCGCGAGACGGACCCCGACGCCGCGGTGGCGCTCTCGCTGCTGCTCGTCGTGGTCTCCGTGGTGGTGGTCGTCCTCGTGCGCGGCCGGGAAGCACGGTCCACCTCGTGAGCGCGGCCCGTGATCGAGCACTGACAGATCCGGTGGCAAGCGGTCTCGACGTCGCCGTCCGTTACGCCCCCCGCTCGCTCGCCCTCGACCTGCGCCTGGCCCCCGGGGAGGTGCTCGCGGTGCTGGGGCCCAACGGCGCGGGGAAGTCGAGCACCCTCGGGTTGCTGGCCGGGCTGTTGCGGCCGACGGCCGGGCGCATCCTGCTCGACGCTGACGTGCTGACGGACGTGGGTGCGGGGAGGTTCCTGCCCGCCCACCGCCGCGGGGTCGCACTGCTCGCGCAGGAGGCGCTGTTGTTCCCGCACCTCACCGTCGCGGCCAACGTCGCGTTCGGCCCGCGCAGTTCCGGCGCCTCCCGGGCGGGTGCCCGGGCCGCGGCCACGAGCTGGCTCGACGCCGTGGGGATGGGGGAGTTCGCCGGCCGGCGCCCGCACCAGCTCTCCGGGGGTCAGGCCCAGCGGGTCGCCATCGCGCGGGCGCTGGCCGCACAACCCCGGTTGCTGCTGTTGGACGAACCGCTGGCCGCCCTGGACGTGGGCGCCGCACCCGAGGTGCGCCAGGTGCTGCGCCGCGTACTGCGCGGTGACGGCCCCTCCGCCGGGCGCCGCTCCGCCGTTCTCGTCACCCACGACCTGCTCGACGCGCTCGCCCTCGCCGACCAGGTCGTCATCCTGGAATCCGGTCGCATCGCCGAACGCGGGCCACTGCGCCAGGTGCTCTCCCACCCGCGCAGCGCCTTCGGAGCGCAGATCGCGGGTCTGGTCCTGGTGACCGGGTGGGCGACGCCGTCGGGTCTTCGGACCCCCGACGGCACCGAGGTGGCCGGTCTCGTGGAGGAGACCTGCGCGCCGGGGGACGACGCCGTCGCCGTGTTCAGCCCCTCGGCCGTCGCGGTGCACGCGAGCGACCCCGGGGGTAGCCCGCGCAACCGTTGGCGCGCCACTGTCACCGACCTCGCCCCGCGCGGTGACCTCGTCCGGGTGCGCGCGGTCCGCGGTGACCTCGCGGTGCTGGCCGACGTGACGCCCGCCGCGGCTGCCGAACTCGACCTGATGCCCGGCGTGGAGGTGCACCTCGCGGTCAAGGCGAGCGCCGTGCACGTGCACACTTCGGCGTCCCCCGCTGATACGCGCTAAACCACCCACCGCCCGAGCCTGCGGCATAGGTTGTCCGGCATGTTGGTCCTGGACGCGATCACCCGCCGCTTCGGCGACCGAACCGCTCTCGACGCCGTGAGCCTGTCCGTGCCGGAGGGCCGGATGGTCGGTTTCGTCGGGGCCAACGGTGCCGGGAAGACCACCACCATGCGCATCGCCCTGGGTGTCCTGGCCGCCGACAGCGGTTCGGTGACGTTTCGCGGGAAGGTCCCGGATCTCGCCGTGCGACGACGGTTCGGGTACATGCCCGAGGAGCGCGGGCTCTATCCCAAAGGTCAGCTGCTCGAACAGCTCGTGTTCCTCGCGCGGCTGCACGGGGTCGAACGGGGGGTCGCCACCCGCCGTGGGCAGGATCTGCTCGACCGGCTCGGGCTGGGGGACCGTGCGAAGGACAAACTCGAATCACTCTCCCTCGGCAACCAGCAACGCGTCCAGGTCGCCGCGGCCCTCGTGCACGACCCGGAACTCCTCGTGCTCGACGAACCCTTCTCGGGACTCGACCCGATCGCGGTGGACGCCATGACGGAATTGCTGCGGGAGAAGGTGCAGGCCGGGGTGGGGGTGTTGTTCTCCAGTCACCAGCTCGATCTGGTGGACCGGCTCTGCGACGAACTCGTCATCCTGCACGCCGGGCGGGTCGTCGCGGCCGGGGAACCGGAGCAGCTGCGCCGCGCCCGGGCCGGGTCGCGTTACCGGCTCGCGTGCGACGACACCGCCGACCTCGGGTGGCTGCGTGACGTCGCGGGGGTGAACGTCCTGGCGCTCGAACGCGGTGGTGCGCTGCTCGAACTCCTCGACCCCGACCTGGATCAGCGGGTCCTCGCCGAGGCCGTCCGGCGGGGTCGGGTGCGCGCGTTCGCGCCCGTCGTCCCGTCGCTGTCCGAACTCTTCCAGGAGGTCTCCCGGTGAGTTCCGCGGACGATACGGTGTCGCGGCAGTGGTGGATCGTGGCCCAGCGTGAGATGCAACAACGGCTGCGGGA
>JBPBQU010000287.1:0-2798 GCA_050955085.1 Janthinobacterium lividum
GCAACGCAACGCGACGTTGTCGTGCGCTGCCTTGGCGCTCGTGGGGGTCATTGCGGTGGCCCCCACCGCCGGCCTGATCATCGCGCTGGTCGCTGCCACGATCTTTCGGACGGTCGACCGTGCCGCAGCCGGGTTGTTCCGTCGTCGATGGGAGGCCGGACCCCGCGCCACCGACGCGTGGGCGATCGGCGCGGCAACGCCATGGCATGCCGTCCGCGCGGCCGTCTCCACGGCCTTCGCGGCGATCATCCCGCTGCTCGTCGGTGTCAGTGTGGTGTTCATCCTCGGTCTGTTCGGGCAGGGGCAACTGCTGGACCCAGGAAGTCCGCTCGTGCTGGCGAGCGGTGGTCTGGCTGGGGTCCTCGTGGCCTGGCACGGACCGGGTGGCCGGTCCCTGCAGCGGGGAACGCGCACGGCCGTTCGGGCAACGCTACGTGGTGAACGCGCGACGGGGGTCCTGATCGGCGTCCTGTTGCTCCTCGCGATCGCGGCGGTCGTCCTGATCGCAGGTGGCGGTCATGCCGACTGGCGCCCGCTGGAGCAGTCCCCCCTTGCGTCGTGGAGCTGATGGGGGAACGACATCCCGCACCACCTCAGAGGATGTCGGCGTTCTCCTCCGCGTGCCGACGCAGGTAGAGACGCACGAACGAACACGCCGGGACCACCCGCATCCCTCGCGCCCGCACGTCCTGCAGTGCGAAGGCCACAAGTTTGGTCGCCAATCCCTCGTTCTCGTGTGCCGGAACCACTTCGGTGTGGACCACGACGATCGAGGAACCCTGGGCTACGTAGTTCGCCAGCACGACGACCTCCCCGTCCAGGCGTCCGACGTAGCGCTGTTCCTGTTCCTCGTGGCTGACGACGAGGTCATCGACGACGGACATGCTGTCTCCTCAGCCGCTCGGGATGATCGCGCGCGACGGACCGGCCTCGCTGGAGCCTCCTGTCGGATTCGAACCGACGACCTACCGCTTACAAGGCGGTTGCTCTGGCCAGCTGAGCTAAGGAGGCACAACTGCGCCTCGATTCTGCCACAGCGTGTCACGACCCCGGTCATCTCAGCTCTGTGCTGTCCGGGTGGATTCCCCGCCTCGCCGTGCGCTCTGGGCGCGAACCCAGGGTCAGCGCAGGGCGGGGTGCGGTGGTCGGTGCTGTGGTTCGATCTCGAACCCGGCGGCGCCCGACCCGGTCAAGGCGTGCAGTAGTTCCGCGGCCGGTAGCGGACGATGGAAGAGGTACCCCTGGGCCAGGTGACAACCCAGGGCGAGCAGCACCTCTTCCTGCTCGATGGTCTCGACACCCTCGGCGATCAGGACCAGGCCGAGTTCCTCGGACATCCGCACCAGCCCCCCCAGCACCGCGCGACGCCGGACGCTGGTGGTGATCTGGGAGGTGAACTTCGCGTCGAGTTTGAGGAAGTCCGCGGGGAGGGAGTCGAGTTGACTGAAAGCGGAGTAGCCCGTCCCGAAGTCGTCGATCGCCACGCGTACCCCGAGGGTGCGTAGCTCCTCCAGGGTGATGTGGGCGGCGCACGAGGCCGCTTCCATGACGCTCTCGGTGACCTCGACCACCAGGTCCCCGGCCCGCCATCCTGTCGTCTGGAGCGTCGTGACGAGCTTCGACACGAAATCAGCATCGATCAGGTGACGGCCGGAGACGTTGACCGTGAGCAGGAGGTCGCGTCCGAGCGCTTGCCGCAACCAGGTGGCCTCTGCGCAGGCGCGCCGTGTGACGGCGGCGTCGAGGGCCGCGATGAGGCCGTTGGCCTCGGCCAGCGGGATGAACTCGCAGGGCGGGACCGCCCCGCGTTCGGGGTGGTGCCAGCGAGCCAGCGCCTCGACCCCCACCAGCGTCGCGGTGCCCGGGACGAGGATCGGCTGCAGCACGACCCCGATGTCTCCGTCGGCGAGGCAGGCGCGCAGATCGCGCAGCAGAACGTCCTCATGGCCCGCCGCCGCGTGTACCCGGCCCCGCCCTGCCCGTTTCGCCTCGTACATCGCGGCATCGGCCCGGCGCACCAGGGTTCCGACGTCCTCTCCATTCCCCAGTTGGGCGACGCCCACCGACAATCCCACCGGAGCTGCGATCGCCCTGAGGTGCGCTGCCGCCTCGATCATCGCGGGCAGGCCCAGTCCCGGGGCCAGGACGGCGAATTCGTCGCCACCGTGCCGGGACAGGACTGCACCGGGCGGCAGGTGATCCCGCAGGGTGGCGGCGAGGGAGGCGAGCAGGACGTCACCGGCCGCGTGTCCATCACTGTCGTTCACGTCCTTGAAATGGTCGAGGTCGATGAGCGCCACCGACAGGTCGTTCCCGGTGCGGTGTGCGGTACTGACGGTTTCCTCCAGCCGCTCGTCGAAACCGCGGCGGTTGGGCAGGCCCGTGAGACTGTCGCGGGTCCCATGGGCGGCCCGTTGCACCAAGCGGCTGACGACGGCGACCACTGTCACCTGGACCAGCACGAAGGCTCCCACCACCCCGAGATCGATCTCCCGCCACAGCAGACTGCCGGCGACCGCGGCGAGGAAGAATGTTGTGTGTGCGACCGCTGCACGCCGGGCGAAAAAGTAGAGGTTGTCGATGGCGCAGAAGACGAAGGCGCTCGCCACGCCGAGGGCGGCGGTGTCGTCGGCGCTGAGTATCACGCCCGCAGCGATCATGAGGGTGGCCTGGCCGACCACGACGTGGAAGACCCCGCGGGCCAGGAGGCGACCCCAGCGCAGCAGAGCTGCACCGACACCGATGGCGACGACCGCCAACAGGATGAGGGAACCGCCGCGCGCTCCTGGGTGGGGCCA
>JBPBQU010000288.1:0-2782 GCA_050955085.1 Janthinobacterium lividum
AGGAACGCGAACCGGGCAGTAGGCCCTTGAGCACCTGTCCGGGCTTCTGCTGCTCACCCTGCTGAGAAGCCAGCACGAGGAGGACACCCGTCAAGGCCGGGATCATCCACTGCAAGACCTTGAGCTGACGTTGAGCCGCAGCGGTCTCGGGCGGGGTCTGCGCCGACGGTTCGGTCGCACCGGCGGCCGGGACCGGAGCCTGCTTGCCCAGTTTCGCCCCCTGCAGACCCGAGTACACCGTGACGCCCACAGCCGCGACGGTCACCACGGACTTGACGACGGTGTTCTTGCGGGTGCCGCTCTGGCCCACCACACGTCCGGCATTGCCGACGATGAGGCCGATGCCACCCACGGCGTGCACCGCGATGGCGGCGGCATTGACGGGTGCCCACTTCGCCCAACCCACGGCGGCCACCCTGGTCCGGTCGGTGGAGTCGTTGACGGCGGCCGCAGCACCGTTGAGGCCCACCGCTCCGAACAGCGAGCCACCGAACCAGGCGGCCAACCCCACGTCGTGGAACGAACGGATGATCGTCTGACGTCCTGCCATGTCTATCTCCCTGTTCTCGTGCCCGGCGCTCGACACGCACACTGCTCTGTCAGTACAACCGGTTGTGCCCACCTTGCCCCTGAACCTGGTCGTGCGCGCGACGGAACGGGAGTGCTGACGCCCAGGACGTCGTCCCCCGCCTCACGGGCCGCCCGGCTTAGCACGAGGGTGCGTGACCGACGTCCGGGGGATGCTGTGCGGATGGGAATCAACGAGGTGCTGAGCGCGGCCCGGGACGGGGTGGACCGGTTGACCGCGACGCAGACAGCGGCTGCAGCACAGCGCGGTGCCCTGATCATCGACACCCGCACGGAGGCTCACCGGCGGGAACAGGGAGAATTCCCCGGGGCCCTCGTCATCGACCGGACAGTCCTGGAATGGCGACTGGACCCGATGTCCCCGTGGCGCATCCCGGAGGCGAGCAGCTATGACCTCGAGGTGGTGGTGGTGTGCCGACACGGATTCAGTTCCAGCCTGGCCGCCGCGTCGTTGCGAGCCCTCGGTCTGCACCGAAGCACCGACCTCGTGGGTGGGGTGCAGGCGTGGGTCGCCGCGGGGTACCCGCTGGACTCGGGGCCCGCCGACGTCAGGCCGTGAACCGTCGGCTCACACCGGCGACCCGAGAGGCTCGACCAGGACCGACTGCCCTGCAACCCATGCGGCCATCACGACTTCTCCGAGCCGGTCGTCGAGCAAGGTAGCCGCCTGCATACCGAACACGACGTCGGCCGCCATGGCCGGGTCCGCCTCGATCAACGGGGCGATGATGCCGTGCCGGACGACCTGCTCGTGGACGGCGTCGGCTTCCACGTGCTCGGAGTAGAACCCGATCGTGGAAGGCCCACAGCCCAACCGCTGGGCCGCGGAGACCAACCGTGCCGACCCCGGGGACGACGTCAGTTCCACCACGGCGAACTGACCGACGAGCGCTCCCCGCAAGGCCCGATGCAGTCCGGCCAGCGACATGAAGTTCACCTCGGCGAGGACCTCGGCGGGGGCGTGGTCCACGTACCGGCCGTATTCATCGCTCAGACCGAGTTCGAGCATCATGTCCGCGAACAGTCTCGCGTGCATCCGTTCACCACGGCCCGCGCCGTATTCGTCGTGCTCGACGGAAACGAGTGCGGCCTTCGCTGCGCCCTCCAACCGCGGGATGACCCACGCCTGGGGATCTGCCTCCTTGAGGTGGTACGCCGAACGCAGCGCGATGTACTCGCGTAGCTGCCAGAGTTCACCCCGTCGCCGAAGGTGGTGCGAGACGCCGCCTTTCCCGGGTGTCTCGGTGACCAGAGCGGCGATCTCCGCCGCGACATCGTCGCCACCGGGTACGGCCGCACGAAGCGCGGCCAGGAAGTGCCGTTCCATCGACCGGCGCAACGTCAGCAATTCCGGGGCCCACTCCAGCTCGGCGTCCACCTCTGCGAAACCGCGGTAGTGCAGCTCGTAGCAGACGTAGAGGGCGACATGGAGGTCCGGACCGAACGGGTCGGCCGTTCCCACCTCGACGGACGGCAGTTGCCCCGAGCGCAGGAACGCGAGCACGGCGGAACTCAACGGGCCCCGAGTCTTGGGGAGCTCGGGCCCCGGTCGGCGCGCGGCGGTGGCGGGGAGGGACGAGAGGGTCGTCATGATGTCTCCTTCAGGGGTGGCGGCACCCGGGTCCGATGGCTGGTGTCGCAGATGGGATAACGGGCGCTGCGACCGCAGACGCACAGAGCCGTCACGGGCCGATCCGATCGCACCCGGCGCCCATCCGGTAGGTCGACGTCGACCGGACCTTCCACCAGGATCGGACCGTCGGGAGTGACCAGAACACGCTGGACGTGGTCAGGCGACACTCCGGAACCCCCCGTCGGAGTGGACCGGGGACGTCGTGGTCGCCGTGGCCTCGATGACCACCAGTTCCTCGTGGAGCTGTCCCGCCTGGATGAGACCCCGCGCACGCAGGAGGGCGACGCGTTCCTTCATGACGGGGCCGAACGGTTCCTCGGCCCGGGTGACCACGACCGCGTCGAACCCCCGGGCTCGCAGTCGAGCCACCGTCAACTCCTCGTCGGCGAGGATCGAGTGGACCATCAGCAACCGCCCGCCGGGGGCGAGAACCGCACCGACGTCGTCGCAGATACGTTCGATCACGGCACGACCGTCGCGCCCGGCGTCCCAGGAACGCCCGGCCCGGTGACGGGGCAGAGCGTCGGTGGCGGCCGGCACGTACGGCGGGTTGGCCAGGAC
>JBPBQU010000289.1:0-2781 GCA_050955085.1 Janthinobacterium lividum
AGTACAGCGCGGGAGCACCGAGCAGGAACTGTGGGACGACGTGGTCGCCGACCTGGTAGAAGGCCGGGCTGGCGATCGTCAGGTTCGGGTCCGCCAGGGCTGCGGCCCCGCCCAGCGCCGCGAGCGCTGGGTCGACCGGCAACCCGTGCTGCGTCGTGAGCTGGTGGGCGTAGAGCGCCAGCGAACCTGCGTCGCGACGCAGGACGACATGCTCGGCGTGCGTGAGTGCAGCCCAGACCCCGCTACCCAACGCGAGAACCACGCTGCCCGTCGCCGCCCACCACGACGACGCGACGGCGGGCACCCCCCACGCGAGGCGCCCGGCGAGCACCGCCACCACCACGCACACGGGCGCGGCCACGGCGGGCGTCCACAGCTGGGCGAGCACGAGCGGGACGGCGACGACGGTGATCGCGGCGACGGCCGCCGCCAGCACGATCGGCACCCGCGTCAGCAGCACCCCCGCCCACGGCGGGGCCACGGGGCGCAAGCCGACGGCGGTCGAGCCGGACACGGCAGCTGGGTGGGCGGGCACGGCGGGCACGGTAGCGGGTCACCCCGACATGACCGCAGACATGACCGCAGACCCGACCACCGCAGACACGAGAACCCTCCGCGGCCGACACGACCACCGCGCAGCACGACGTAGCGTGGCGGCGTGCCCGCGGCCCCCAGCTCCACCCCGCGTCCGATTCCCCGCTCCGTCCCCGCGTTGCTGCAGCGATTGCAGACCGAGGACCCCACCGCACCGCGCCTCACGTTCTACGGTGAGCGCTACTCACAGACCGGTGAGCGCATCGAACTCTCCGCGAGGGTGTTGTCGACGTGGGTCGCGAAGACCGCGAACCTCCTCGAGGAGGAGTTCGAGGTCGGCCCGGGATCGGTCGTCGCGCTGGATCTGCCCACCCACTGGCGCACCCTGGTGTGGCAGCTGGCGACGTGGGCCACGGGTGGCGCCGTCAGTCTGGACGCAGCCGCCGGCGGTGGTGACGTGTTCGTCTCCCACGACGGCGAGGCGTTGTCGCGCAGCGGTGCCGACGAGCGGGTGGCGGTCTCGCTGGCCCCGCTCGCGACGTCGTTCGGTTCACCCGTACCCGAAGGGGTCCTCGACTACTCCCGCGTCGTCACGGGGTACGGGGACCTGCACACGCCCGTGTCGTCCCCGGCCCCGACCGACCTCGCGATCGTCGGGGTCGGGGGCTGCACGCACGGGGCGCTGCTCGCCGACGCCAGCGACGCCGGGGCCCACTGGCCGCTCGGCGTTCGCCTGCTCACCGACACCCCGCCCGCGGACGTCGTGCGCGGCGCGCTGGCCGCGTGGTGTCGTGGTGGTTCGCTCGTGCTCGCCCCCGACCTCTCGCAGTTGCCCCGAACGGTCCGCGAGCAGGAACGGGTCACGACCGAACTCCTCCGCGCGACGTGAGGTCTACTCCCCCGGGCTCGCCGCGACCAGCCGGCCCTCACCACTGATACGCACCGGATGCTCGTCGGCGCCGACGAACGCCGACTCTCCCCGGCGCAGCTCCAACGTCGCACTCGCGGAGGCGATCTCGAGTTTGCCCTGCAGGCACAGCAGGGTGCGGGGGACGGCCCGCTCCCACGTCGTGCCCGCCCCCGGATGGACCCGCAGCACGGCCAGGGCGAAATCGTCGACGTCACCGGGCGCGAACACGACCTCGTCGGCGGAGACCACCCGAGCACTCAGCAGCGGCGGCGGCAGCACCCGGAAGTCGACGACGCGCAGGAGTTCGGGCACGTCGACGTGCTTCGGGGTCAACCCCCCGCGCAGGACGTTGTCGGAACTCGCCATGAGTTCGATCCCCGTCCCCGTGAGGTAGGCGTGCACGTTGCCGGCGGGCAGGTACAGCGCCTCCCCCGCCTCGAGACGGACCTGGTTGAGCAGGATCGAGACCAGCACGCCGGCATCCCCCGGGTAGTGGCCCGCGAGGTCGACCACGCACCGGGCGGAGAGGTCGTCCACCCCGGCGCACGCCGTGACCACGGCCTCGACGAGCGGGGCCACGACTTCCGGTGCGGCGGTGAGGATCCGCTGGGTGGCCGCGCGCAGCGCGTCCCCTTCACCCTCCCCCGCGAGGTCTGAGAGAAAACCCCCGAGGAGGTCGGCCGGGGCGGTTGGGAGTGCGGCCAGGTCCAACCCGGTGAGCAGCTGCCGGGCCTCGGCCGGGGAACGGAAACCGGCCAACGCGGCGAAGGGTTCCAGGGCGTAGAGGAGTTCGGGTTTGTGCTCGGTGTCGCGGTAGAGACGGTGCGGGGCGTCGAGCGGGACCCCGGCGGCCTCCTCCTCGGCGTAGCGGCGCGCGGCCGTCGCCCGGTCGGGGTGCGCCTGCAACGACAGCGGCGCCGCCGCACTGAGCACCTTGAGCAGGAACCCCAGCCGGTCGCTGCGCCGGTGCTCCCCGAGGAGCTGCGCGGGGGCCGCCGCGATGCGTTCGTCGAGGGGGGTGCCCTCGGCGTCGGAGGGGGCGGAGGGGTGGGCCCCGATCCACAGCTCCGCCTGCGGGGTGGAGTCCGCGGCCACCCCGAGCAGCTCGGGGATCGCGGTCGTCGAACCCCAGGCGTAGGGCTGAACCCGGTTGGTCAGTCGCAGCACGACATCGACAGTACGGGGCGTCGCTAGGGTCGGGGCATGAGCGTTCTCGTCACCGGCGGTGCCGGCTACATCGGATCCCACGTGGTGCGGCTGCTGCAGGAACGCGGGGAACAGGTCGTCGTCGTCGACGACCTCTCCAACGGGCGGGCCGGGCGCGTCGGCGACGCCCC
>JBPBQU010000290.1:0-2614 GCA_050955085.1 Janthinobacterium lividum
CGGGCCGCCGACGACCACGGCGGTCTGGAACGCCTCGTGCGCCTCGTCGCCCGCCGTCATGGAGATGGCCCGGTCCAGCGGCAGACCCCACGACAACTTCATGTTCGTGATGGCCTCGGCGTCGTAACCGCGGCCGTACTCGGTGAACCGCCGCTGGGCCAGGGCGTCCGTCTCGGCCATGACGACCGTGAGCATCGCGTACGTCTTGAGGGAGCGGCCCTGCTCGGCCGCCATCTCCTTCACCCGCTCACCTGCCTCACGCAACCCGGCGAGGTCGGGCGCGGTGAGGAACGACCCGTCGCAGTGCTCGGCCTGGAACTGCAGGCCGGCCGGGGAACGGCCGGCGCTGATGATGGTCGGGCGGGTCGAGGGGTGCGGGCGCGACTGGCAATCGTCGAGGGTGAAGAACTCCCCGTGGGCGGTCACGGAATCCTCCGTCCACAACCGCTCGACGAGGTCCAGCCATTCGAGGGTGTAGCGGTAGCGGTCGTCGTGGCTGAAGTCCGTGCGCCACTGACCCATCTGGGAGAACTCGTGCTCGTAGGCGCCGACGACGACGTTCATGCCACAGCGCCCCTGCGAGATCTGGTCCAGGGTGGCGAACATCTTGGCGACCAGGGCGGGGTGGAACAGGTTGGTGTGCACGGTCGCCCAGATCTGCACGCGCTCGGTGGCCTCGGCGAGCGCGGCCATCATCGTCATCGACTCCAGCGTGCGGCCCCAGTGATCGGTGCGTCCCCCGTAACCGCGCCACTTGGCCATCGACATGACGAAGTCCAGGCCGATCTCCTCGGCCAGCACGGCGGCTGCACGGTTGTACGCATACGTCGCCTCCGGGTGCGGGGCCGTGTCGGACATGACCCAGCCGCCGTTGCCGATCGGCAGGAAGATGCCGTACTCGGGTGTCGCAGACCGGCTCGTGGTGAGGTCCGCCTGCGCACTCCCCGCCGCTGTCACGGCGCGGGCCAGACGAGGGTGCCGTCGCGGTAGAGCGAGGGGACCAGATCGGCGTCCACGAGGGTGGTGACGTCGGGCACGGTGGAGATCTGCCCCATCCGGACGAGGAAATCACCCTCGGTCTGCATCGAGGCCGTGTCGATCTGGCCGAGGACCTGTCCCGAGGGGAGGGTCGAGTCGACCAGCCCCGACTCCGTCGTCCACACCTGCACGTTGTGCGCGGTGTCGTACCCGGCCTGCGAGCGTTTCGCGGCGTAGCCGACGCACTCGGTGGCCTGGGCGTCGGAGGCCTCGCAGTAGTCGTAGGCCTTGAGCTGGGCGCGCACGAAGTCCTCGACGGCCGTGGGGTTCTTCGCGAGGAACTCGGGATTGGCGATGGTCGTCGCGATCGTTCCCGGCACCCCGTACTTCTCGGGGTTCCACTGGGTGATCTTGTCCCCGAGGCCGGCGAGCGTCAGCGGTTCGTTCGACTTGTACCCGGTGAGCGACTGCACCTGCCCCCGCACCAGGACCGTCGGGTCGTACCCGACGACGACCTGCTTGATCGAATCGACGTTGACACCGTCGGCACGCAACATGGCCTCGATGGCGACGGGGAGCGCCCCCTTCTGACCGAGCGTGGTGCCCTGCAGCTGCTTGAGGTCGGTGATGTCCGGTTCCGTCATCAGGGTGGCGATGGGGACGTGGCCGAACAGTGCGACGGCCTTGACGTCGACACCGTTCGCGACGTTGACGAGCACGTCGGAGTTCCCGCTCATGGAGGAGATCTGCGCCGTACCGGACGCCACGAGCTGAGCGTTCTGGGCCGTCTCCCCCGTGCCGGGCTGGATCTCGACGTCGAGGCAGAGTGCGTCGAAATACCCCAGCGCCTCTGCGGCGACCGGGTCCAGGATGCTGGCCGACGCCTGGAACTGGTAACCGGTCACGTAGGTGATCTTGCCGGCCGCCTTGTTCTCCGCACAGCGCTGCGCCGAGATCGCGGACCCCGTCGCGGAGCTCGGGGCGGGCGTCGCGCCCGTGGTGTCGGAGTCACCCGAGGTGCACCCGGCGATCAGGAGCAGGGCGAGCGCCGAGGTGGGGAGAACGGAGAGGGGGTTTCGGCGGAGAGTCACAGACGGCTCCTTGAGCTTTGCTGGGTGGGACGGTGCAGGAGGTTCGGGTGCAGGGGGTCGGGTGCAGGAGGTTCGGGTGCAGGGGGTCGGGTCAGCGGTTCTGCGAGTCGTGCCAGGACAGGGCACGTCGTTCCAGGGTGGTGACGAGAAACAGCAGCACCGCACCCATGACGGCGAGGCAGGCGATGGCCGCCCACACCACCCCGAGGCGGGAGTTGGAGGAGGCCACGCTGATGACCGTGCCGAGCCCGGTGGTCGCACCCGCGGCCTGGAACTCCGCGACGATGGCGCCGACGAGGGAGAGCGGGAACACCACGCGCAGAGCGGAGAACAGGTAGGGCAACGCACTCGGGATGCGCAACCGCAGGAGGACGTCGAGGCGGGAGGCGGACACCGTGCGGAACACCTGCAGGACAGGGGTGGGCACCGACCGCAGACCCGTGGTGGTGTTCATCAGGACGGGGAAGAACACGATGAGCCCCGTCACGATGATCTTCGGGGTGATGTCGAACCCGAACGCGACGACGAGCGCCGGCACGATCGCG
>JBPBQU010000291.1:0-2600 GCA_050955085.1 Janthinobacterium lividum
CTGTTGCGCCGCTGCACGCTGACCCCGACCAATGCGGCGCTCGACGACTTCGTGGTGCGCCTCGCGCCCGAGGTCATCGTCAATCCCGTGCTGGTGCGGGTGGGTGGTGAGGAGTTGGGCGTTCGCTTCGACGCGGAGCGGATCGGGGCGGCGGTCGATGGCCACCGGGGGTTCGATCCGGCACCAGCCCTCGAGGAGGTGCGCCGACAGTTGACGGGGACCGCGGGGTTGCGCGTGGAGCGCCGGTTGCTGCTCGCGACCTTCGCGGACCCGGGTGCCGACCTGTTGGCCGACCTGCGGCGACGGGGGGCCGACATGCGCGAGCACCGGGTCGTCCGCGCCCTCGCGGCCGGGACGCCGCTCACCGCGCCCGAGGGTCGGACGGCTGCCCAGACCCGGGACGGGGAGGGTCCCCGCCCGGGGGCGGGCGGGTTCTCCCTCGACCCCGCCCAACGGGCCGCCGTCGAGCACGTCGCCGCGGGGGGTGACCTCCGCGTCATCGCGCCCACCGGCACCGGTGCCACCCAGGTCGCGGCTGCCGTTCTCGCCCAGGCCGTCGCCTCCGGTCAGCGGGTACTGCTCGTGGCCGACTCTGCCGCGGAGCGCCGGACTGTCGACGAACGGCTGCGGGACAACGGTTTCGGACGACTCATGCTGCATCTTGTCGGCGACCTCGACGCCTCTGCCGTACGGGAGGATGCTGCCGCGCAGGTAGCCACGGCGCGGTCCGAGGTGGATGCACGACGGGTGGCGGGGCCGCAGGAGGGTGCGCGTCCCGACCTCACGGTGAGTGCCGCGCCGCTGGAGGAGCACGCACGGGCGCTGCACGACGCGCGCGCCCCGTGGGGGGTCAGTGCCCACGACGCCATGCAGGCGCTCACCAAGCTTGCGGAACGGCCCACGGCGCCGTCCACCACCCGAAGACTGCGGGGGCAGCAGCTCAACGACTGCGCCCGCGAGGACCTGCCCGGTTGGGCCGCCCGGCTCGACGAGGCAGCCCGACTGGGCGCCTTCGACGTCTCACCGGCGAGCACGCCGTGGGCGGACGCACAGTTGCGCACCGACGAGGCCGCCGCCGAGACCCTCGCCCGGGTGCGTCGCGTGGTGGACGTGGAACTGCCCCGCGTCCGCGCCCTGATGGCGACCTCCTGCGACGCGGCCGGAGTGCGGGGGGCCTCCTCCGTCGCGGAGGCGCACACCCGGGTGCTCCTCATGCAGGGGGTGCGCGAGACGGTGTCCCACTTCGGGACCGAGGTCTTCGGACAGTCCCTGGGTGACGTCGCGGCCGGCACCGCCACCCCGCAGTGGCGACGTGAACACGGTGTCCGCTTCGGTGCGCTCGCTCGCTGGCGCCTGCGGCGCCAGGCCAGGGCGCTGCTGCGGCCGGGGGTGACGGCGACCGACTCCGAACAGCTGCACGACTGGTTGCAACGGGCGCGCGCGCAGCGTCTGAGCTGGCAGCGCGTCGCCGTCCGTGACGGGGCCCCCTCGGTCGTGCCCGGCCTCGAGGAACTGGACTCCGCTGTCGACATGCTGCGCGCCGACCTCGCAGGCCTCGATGCGGTCCTCCCCACGGCACTGGTCCGCGAGGTGAGTGACGACGCTTCGCTGCTCGGGATCCAACTCCCGGAGCTCGCGGCGTTGTTGAGATCGCTGGCCCTCGACCCGGAGGCGCTGACCTCGCTCCCTCGCCGGACCGTCCTGCTCGACGAGCTCGAGGCGGGGGGTTGGGGGCCGTTGCTGGCGGACCTCGGTGCCCGCTGGAGCGGGCCGGGCAGCGTTGACCTGAGGGCCGAGGTCGAGGCGGCATGGTGGTCGGGCGTCCTCGACGCGTACTCGATGCTCGACCCGCTGGTGGGCGCTCCCGATGCGTCCGCCCTCCGGACGGCGCGCAACGGGTTCACCCTGGCCGAGGCTGCGGCCCGTGCCCATGCGGCGCGCGGCGTGCGGGCCGCGCTCGACGAGCGGGCGATCGCCACGGGCCTCGACCTCGACCTGCTGCCGTGCCTGGCCCTGTCGGGTGTGGCGCTCGCGGCGCTGGCCGCTGACGTCCCCGATGTGGACCTCGTCGTCGTCCTGGGGGCTCAGGCGACCGCTACGGCGACGCTGCTGCCGGCCCTCTCCCGCGCCGACCAGGTCGTCCTCCTGGGCGACCCTGACCTGCCGGGCCCGCGGGAGCTCGCGACTGCGGGCGGTTCTCGTGGCGCCGCTCTCGGTGAGCCCTCCGGGCGGTCCCCGTCACCGCAGGTCCCGGGCCCGCAGTCTGGGGGGCCGCAGCGGACCAGTGTTCTCGACGACGCGGGAGGTGTGCTTCCGTCGTTGTGGCTGGAGCGCCAGCACGCCTGCCTCGACGACCGACTCGTCCTGGGGATCGGCCTCCCGGGCCGGGTGCAGGATTCGTTGCCCGGTGTCGGCATGCTGGCGGGTGCCCGTTCGGTGCGCCGCACGTCGAATCGCCCCGTGGGTGAGCGGCGTGGTCCCGAGGCGCTCGTCGATCTCGTCGTCGACATCGCGGTGGAGGTCCTACGGCTGAACCCGGAGGAGTCCCTGGGCATGGTCGTCGCGGATCCCGCAGGCGCCGAACTGGTGGCCGATGCGGT
>JBPBQU010000292.1:0-2576 GCA_050955085.1 Janthinobacterium lividum
GACGTCCTGCGCCGTGACCTCACCGACGTGCGATTCGGTGCCGACGGGTGCGTGGTGCTCTCGGGTGTGCTGCTCGACCCGTACTCGGGGCGGCGTATCCCTTTCGTGCGCGGTGAACAGACCAGTTCGGCGGTTCAGGTCGATCACGTCGTGGCGTTGTCGGACGCGTGGCGCACCGGCGCGCAGGACCTCAGTGCGGACGAACGCGTCGAGTTCGCCAACGACCCGTTGGAACTGCTGGCCGTCGACGGCCCGCTGAACTCCGCCAAGGGTGACTCCGACGCCTCGCAGTGGTTGCCCCCGCAGGACGCGTGCGCCTACGTCGCGCGGCAGATCGCCGTGAAGCGGAAGTGGGGTCTGTGGGTGACCCCCTCCGAGCACGACGCGCTGGCGGCGGCCCTCACCGACTGCCCCGCAGTGGCGCTCCCCGCGTCCTGAGCGGTCGATGGTGTCGCGTGCACCCACGCCGGAGGAGAGACTGCTTCTCGTGCGCGACGTCCTCTCCCGGCTCGAGGAATGGCTTCTGCAGGGACGCCCGGTGGCGCTGGCCACGGTCGTGCGTACGTGGGACTCCTCACCCCGTCCGGTGGGGGCGGCGATGGTCGTCGCCGCGCCCCTCTCGGGAGGTTCGGACGGTGAGGTCGCCGGCAGCGTGTCCGGCGGTTGCGTGGAGGGCGCCGTCTACGACCTCGCGCGGCAGGTGCTCCTGGACGGTGTCGCGGTGACCCGGCGCTACGGCGTCAGTGACGACGATGCATTCGCCGTGGGTCTCACGTGCGGCGGGACGCTGGAGGTCTTCGTCGAACGCCTCGACGGCGAACGCGCCCGGCAGGTGATGCGCGTCGCGGCCTGCGAGCGGGCGCGGGAACCCGTGGCGCGCGCCACGATCGTGTCGGCCCCGCGGGTCGAGTTGCTCGGACGCAGCCTGCTGGTCCACCCGGACCACTGCGAGGGGAGTCTCGGTTCGGGGCGGTTGGACGACGCCGTGACCGATGACGTCCGGGGGTTGCTGGAGAGCGGAACGAGTGGGCGCGTGCACGTGGGCACCGACGGGGGGCGCCGCCACGACGAGGTGGAGATCTTCGTCGAGTCCTTCGCCCCGCCCGCGCGGATGCTCGTGTTCGGGGCCATCGACTTCGCGGCCGCCATGTCCCGGATGGGTTCCTTCCTGGGGTTTCACGTGACGGTGTGCGACGCGCGAGCCGTGTTCGCGACCCGGGCCCGCTTCCCGGACGCCGACGAGGTCGTCGTCGAGTGGCCGCACCGCTATCTCGCGCGGACGGCGGTGGACGAGCGCACGGTGATCTGCGTGCTCACCCACGACCCGAAGTTCGACGTTCCGCTGCTGGAGGTCGCGTTGCGCGGCCCCGCCGCCTACGTCGGCGCGATGGGTTCGCGACGCACCCACGAGGACCGTCTCGCCCGTCTCGTAGAGGCCGGGGTGAGCGAACCGGAGCTCGCGAAGCTCTCCTCGCCCGTCGGCCTCGACCTCGGGGCCCGCACCCCCGAGGAGACCGCGGTGTCCATCGCCGCCGAGATCACGGCCGCCCGCTGGGGTGGGACGGGGCGCCGGTTGCAGGACACCTCGGGCCGCATCCACCATGATCGTTTCGAGACGGTCGTCCGCGGGGTCTGAGCGCCGCCGCCGGCATCGTCCGGTGTGCCGCCCCGGGCTGCGCGGCAGCCAGTAAGCTCACGCCAGCGTGCAGACCGGGGGTCAGGGCTGTCGCTGCGGGGCGGTAGCTCAGTCGGTCAGAGCAGGGAACTCATAATTCCTCGGTCGTGGGTTCGAGCCCCACCCGCCCCACGTGGTCCCGCACGGTGTTCGAGCCACCTGGTCGTTGGAGGCGGTGGCCGAATTGCAGTTCGGTCTCGAATCACCCCCGAGGGCATTTTCCGGGTGTTGGCAGCGGGGGTTCCCGGCCAGCTGGACGATCAGAGCGCGTAGACGCGCGACTCGATCGTGTAGGCGCTGTCCTGCCCGAGCGCACCGGCGCCCAAGATGTCGAGGGTCACGGTCTCACCGGGTGCGACGTCGTTGAGCACTCCGCCGAAGTAGCCCTGGACTGACCCGTTCAGCAAGACCGTGACCTTGACCTTTCCGGACTGGACGTCACCGGTGGTGTTGGTGGCGCGAGCGGTGCCGACCTGGTAGGGAGGCGTGCCTTCGATGGTGTCCCACTCGACGTCGTCGATGGTCCAGTTCGACGAGGTCTCAGCCGTCTCGAGAACCTGGGGTCCGGCGGCGGCGGTGTCGGTGGTCTCGATCACGGTCGGGACCTCGGCCAGCGGGGTTTCGGCCGGGACGTCGGTGGTGGTGGGTGTTTCGGCCGGGACGTCGGTGGTGGTGGGTGCGGTGGCGGGGGCTTCGGCGGAGATGCTCGGTGCGGAGATCGTCGCGGTGTCGTCGTCGACCGCGTGATCTGGGGTACTGATCAGGGCGATGACGACGAACCAGCCGATGGCGCCCAGTGCCAGCGAGATCGCGGAGACGGCGATGCCGGTAGTGACGCGGGCGGAGCTGATCTCGCCGTTCTTCACCCTTCCACGGGCCACCAGGCCGAGGATGAGGCCAA
>JBPBQU010000293.1:0-2571 GCA_050955085.1 Janthinobacterium lividum
GTTGGTGGACACGCCCTCACTGACCGGGGGCGTCGTACACCACCCTGGTGGACTCAACTGACGGCTGGCCGACGACCCCCGAGGTAGCCCGCTGCACCTGCGGGGTTTCGTTGCTCGAGAAGGCGACGCAGCTCGGCGGTGGCTGCGTCAACCTTCCTTGACGCAGCGGTGGTTCTCAACCCTGGTTGGCGATCTCGTCCGGTGCGGGCTCCACCGAGATACCTGCGACGACAACCCCGAAAGCCCAACGCAGCCGTTGCGGACCAGTTCCCGACATCAGGTGTTCCGCAACCCGTGAGATCGCGGGGTACGTCTGCGGCGCTGCCGAGGTCAGGGCGTGCGCGAAGGCGTCGAAGTCGACGCCGTCATCACCGCGCTCGTCGCGGGTGCCGTGCTCGGCGGCTGTCGAGGTGGCGTGCTGGAGCAGCACGTCCACCCCCCAGGCCGCGCGGGGGACGGGTACCTGCCCGGCCGCGAGCAACGACAGCACCGCGTCGAGCAGATGCAGGTAGTTCGGCCCGGTGGGTCGCAACACCAGGACGGAACGGGCCAACGCGGGACGGGAGTAGAGCAGCGTCGTGTAGTCGACGAGCAGGTCGAGCAGGCGCGGCCGCCACCCCGGGCCGATCAGGACGTCCGGGTCGAGCGTGAGGTCAATGGTCGCGAGGAGTTCGTCGAGGATTGCTCCGTGCAGTTCTGCGGTGTTCTGCACGTAGACGTAGAGGGACGCCGCCCCGGTGTCGAGTTCCGTCGCCACCCGCCGCATCGTCACCTTGTCGAGGCCTTCCTCGGCCTCGATCCGCAGGGCGACCGCCACGATGCCCTCCCGCGTCAGCGGGGGTTTGGCGGGACGGTCGCGGCGGCTCACCGGGACCCGGCGTGGAGCGAGCACAGATTCCAGCCTAGCGATGACCCCGTCACTGCTGGTCAGCACCTGCATCCACCGAGGCCTCGCCGAACGCCTCGAACTGCGCGACAAGACTGTGCGGGGCGTTCTCATCGAAGAGCAGGACGAGGTTCGAGGCCGATTCGTGGGCGGCGATCTCGCTGCGCGGGAACAGGGCCACCTCGTAGGCCGCGAGCGCCGCCTCGAGGTCACCGGGGTTCTCTATGACGTGTCGGCCGAGTTCTGCACCGTCGAGGAGTGCGAGATTCGCCCCCTCCCCCGCGAAAGGGGACATCACGTGGGCTGCGTCGCCGAGCAGCGTCACCCCGGCCCGACGGGGCCAGCGATGACCGACCGGCAGGGCATGGATCGGGCGCGGCATGAAGGCCGAGTCGGCCTCGCGCACCAGCACCGTCAGACTGTCGTCCCAGTCCGCGAACTCGGTAAGCATTACGGCGCGCGCGGCTTCGGGGTCCTCGACGGGGATCGCGCGCAGCCATTGCGGCGGTTTCGTCACCGCGGCGTAGACGTGCAGGCTGTGGTCGGGTTCCCGGTGGGCCAGAAAACCCCGGCCCGGTGCGAGAGCGAAGAGCATTCCGGCGCCGACCGTCGCGGCCGCGACGGGGTGACGTTCGTCGGCGTCGAGGAGGTCGAACTCGACAAACGACATGCCCGTGTACGCGGGGGTGGCATCGGAGAGCAGCGGACGGACGCGCGACCACGCGCCATCGGCTCCGACGAGCAGGTCGGTGGTGAACGTCGTGCCGTCGGCCAGCACCACCTCGTGGCGGCCGTCACGGAGTGCCCGGACCGCAGTGGTCGCAGACCCCCAGCGCACGATGCCCTCGGGCAACGAACTCAGCAGCAGGTCGCGCAGCTGACCGCGCTCGACCTCGGGCCGGGTGCCGTCACCGTGGTCGGGCTCCTCCCGCAGTGGGCTGCCGTGCGCGTCGAGGATACGTGTCGCCTCGCCACCGGGACGAACGAGCGCGCGGAACTGCTCGTAGAGGCCGGCGGTGCGCAAGGCGGCCTGCCCCGATTCCTCGTGCAGGTCGAGCATCCCGCCCTGGGTGCGCGCCGCGGGCGAGGTCTCGCGTTCGAAGACCGCTGCGGTGATGCCATGCACGTGCAGGACGCGGGCGAGTAGCAGGCCGCCGAGGCCTGCGCCGATGATTGCGACTGGGTGGTGGTGGGTGGTGAGCATGTGGCCTCCTTAGGGTCTGAACACGATCGTAACGAACATGTTCGTCACGGCAAGGGCGGGGAGAGCGAATCCCTCGAGGAAGGGTCAGTCCCGGCGGCGCAGCGCGGTATGGGCCAGGACGGCGTGCACCCCCCAGGTGCGGTTGGCGACCTGCGTCACCCGGAGGTCGACGGTGCTGCTCGCCAGGGCCAGCGCCGTCGTCCGGTCGACCTCGAGGTCGGCGGCCATCCACGTCACCATCGCCGACAACGCCTGCTCCGTCGCCGCGTTGAGGTCCGCGTCGAAGCCGAAGGTGATCCGCTCCGACGGGGTGAGTGCGTGCACACCGGGCAGGGCCGGGTCGCGGACCAGGTCGAGCGTGAGCTCGGTGGTCATGCCGCACTCCACCGCGGTCCCGCACACCTCCCCGTCACCCTGGGCGGCGTGCCCGTCACCCAGGCACAGCAGCGCACCGGGGACCTGAACGGGAGGAAACAACGTG
>JBPBQU010000294.1:0-2570 GCA_050955085.1 Janthinobacterium lividum
TCGCCGCCAAGTACGGCGTCACCTCGATCCCGACGCTGAACGTCTACTCCGGTGGTGAGGTCGTGAAATCGATCATCGGCGCCCGCCCGAAGCCGGCACTGCTCAAGGAGCTCTCCGCCTTCGTCGTTCCCGGCCCGGTCAGGGGTTTGCCACCCCCGTCAGCGACATCAACCGGACGCTGGCCAGCAGCCGATCCAGGGCGGCGTCCACGTCTTCGCGCCAACCCAGCGCCGTCTTGAGTTCCAATCTCAAGCGCGGGTAGCGGTGGTGCGGGCGGACGACGGTGAAACCGACGGACTCCAGCAGATGCGCCGGCAGGACGCACGGCTCACCTCGCGCGTGCGCGGATTCCGCACCAGGGTCGAGACCGTCCGCGGGGCCCTGGAGCGAACCCCCACCGAAGGCCTCGACGGCCTTGAGGCCACGCTGGGTGAGGTCCTTCGCGGCACCCTGCAACAACATCCGGGCGAGACCCGCGCCCCGGAACTGCGGTTCGATCCAGCCCGTCGTCACGAGCGCCGCATCCCCGCTGACCGGGGAGGTCGGGAAACTGTCGGCCCGCGGCACGTAGACGGGTGGCGCGTACATCACGAAACCGGCGGGCTGGTCGTCAACGTAGACGAGGCGCCCGCACGGACCCCACTGCAGGAGCACCGAGGAGATCCACGCTTCCTTCTCGAAGTCCGGGTACCCGGCCTCCACCGCACGTTGCCCGGCGAGCGAATCCAGCTCCCAGAAGACACACCGCCGTGACGCCTTGGGCAGGTCCGTCAGGGTGTCCAGCGTCAAAGGCTCCATCCGACGACTCACGGGCGACCCCCTCCGCGTCTCGATTGCGCCTCGAGGGCATCCTAGGTGGGAGTCTCGTCGTGTGCGACGAGACTCCCGGTCTCGCAGCACGCCGGAGAGCAGCACCCGACGACCCGCGCACCGCGGGTCGACACCACGAGCGCCCCAGGAGGCCGCCATGAGCCAGTTCCCGCCGTCCTCGAGTCCCGGTGACGCGCCCGCCGCGTTCGCCGCGGCCGGGGTCGGCGCCGCTGCCGCCTCCGGACCATCGTCCGCCCCGGGTACCCGCCTGGACCGCTGGCTCTCCTCCTACGCCGAACGCACGGGGTCCATGACGGCCTCGGAGATCAGGGCGTTGTTCTCCGTGGCGAATAGACCGGAGGTCGTCTCACTCGCCGGTGGGATGCCCTACCTGCCTGCGTTGCCGCTCGACGCCATCGCGGACATCTCCGCCCGTCTCATCGCGGAGAAGGGCGCCGTCGCACTGCAGTACGGCTCCGGGCAGGGCGAGGAGGTCCTGCGCGAGCAGATCGTCGAGGTCATGCGCCCGCAGGGGATCAACGCGCACCCGGACGACATCATCGTCACGACGGGTTCGCAGCAGGCACTCGACCTGGTCTCACGAATCTTCCTGGACCCCGGGGACGTGGTCCTGGCCGAGGCGCCGAGCTACGTGGGGGCCCTGGGGGTCTTCAAGAGCTACCAGGCCCAGGTCGTGCACGTCCCGCTCGACGAGGACGGTCTGCAACCGCAGGCTCTCGAAGAGGCGCTGTTGGCTCAGCGTGCGGCCGGTCGCAGGGTGAAGTTCCTCTACACCGTGCCGAACCACCACAATCCAGCCGGCGTCACCCTCTCCCTCGCCCGGCGCCGCGAGGTACTCGACATCGCCCGGCGCCACCAGTTGCTCGTCCTCGAGGACGATCCCTACGCGCTGCTGGGTTTCGACGGGGATCCGCTGCCGGCCATGCGCTCGATGGACTCCGAGAACGTCATCCACCTGGGTTCCTTCTCCAAGACGTTCGCGCCCGGGTACCGCGTCGGGTGGGCCGTCGCTCCGCATGCCGTGCGCGAGAAACTCGTACTGGCCTCGGAGTCCGCCATTCTCTGCCCGACGTCGTTCGGGCAGTTCGCGATCGCGGAGTACCTCGCCAGCTACGACTGGATGGGTCAGGTCAAGATCTTCCGTGAGCTGTACCGCGAACGGCGTGACGCGATGCTGGACTCCCTTGCCACCCACCTGCCGGACGCGACCTGGACGCAGCCCAAGGGCGGTTTCTACGTCTGGCTGACGCTGCCCGAGGGGTTGGACGCCAAAGCCATGTTGCCGCGGGCGGTCACGAGTCGGGTCGCCTTCGTCCCGGGGCCGGCCTTCTTCGCCGACGGTCAGGGAAGACGGCAGATGCGGTTGTCCTACTGCTTCCCCACGGCCGATCGGATCCGCGAGGGTGTCCGCCGACTCGCGAGCGTCGTCCAGGACGAGCTCGTCATGCTGGAGACGTTCGGCACGTTGCAACCCGCCACCCCCCGCACCGGGCGTCATCCCGGTGTGGACAACCCCGGACCGGAGCTGGCATGACCATCACCACGCAGACCAGCACGGACACCGTGAGCAGGACGAGCCCGGCACCGGTGGCCGCCGCCCCGCACGTGGTGATTCTCGCAGGGGGCCTGTCCCACGAACGCGATGTCTCGCTCCGCTCGGGTCGCCGAGTGGCCGAAGGGTTGCGCGCGACGGGGTGTGAGGTCACCGTCCTCGACGCAGACGCCCACCTGCTCCCCCG
>JBPBQU010000295.1:0-2560 GCA_050955085.1 Janthinobacterium lividum
GCTGTGCAGCGGGCCCGAGCGAACCACCGGCCACCGGGTGAGCTCCGGCGAACGGCTTCACGGGCGGCTCGATCGGGGGCTGCACGATCGGGGGCTGCAGGGCCGGAGGTTCCACGGCCGCGGGCTGTTGGGTCGAGGCCAGCAGGCTCTCGGGCTCCGACAAAGGAATCCGAGGTGGCGATAGCTGCTGGGTGGAAGGGTCAGCAGGGCCGGATGGGCGCACGCCTACCGCCTGGCTCTCGATCTCCGTGCCGTCGGCCATGGCGCTCCTCCGTGTGGTCCAAACCTCAGTCTAGGAGCTGGCGAAGCGCGAGTGTGCTCCGCTGCACCGGACGGGGCAGCGGCCGAGCACGCACCCCGCTCGAGGCGGGCTGGAGCACCCGCCCGCTAGTCCGTGCCCAGCGCCTCGACGCGACGCCCACCGAGCTGCTCGCGACCGGCCAGGAGGGCCAGCTCGAGCAGGACGGCGAGCGCCACGACCTCGGCCCCGGCTTCTTCCAGTAGCTCACACGCTGCTCGCGCCGTCCCACCGGTGGCCAGCACGTCGTCGATGAGCAGGACACGTTGGCCCGCCGAGACGACGCCCGCATTCAACTCAAGCGCGGCCGTCCCGTACTCAAGGGCGTACTCGCGCCGTAGCACCGCACCAGGCAGCTTCCCCGCCTTGCGCACGGGCCAGAACGGCAGACCGGTGAGGGTGGCGACAGGCGCGGCGAAGACGAAGCCGCGCGCCTCGACACCGGCGACGGCGCTCGCGCCCGTCGATCGCGCGAGGGCGGCGAACGCTTCGACCACCGTGGCGAAACCCACCGGGTCGGCCAGCAACGGGGTGATGTCCTTGAACACGATCCCCGGGCGGGGGAAGTCCGCCACGTCGCGTACACCCGCCTCCAGTGCGACCGTCAGCCGATCGGGGAGGTCGAGGCGGACGTCGGCGCGGTGGTTCATACCGCGTCGCCCGCGGGGACCGGTTCGCGGCGGCGACCCGCGGCCACATCGGCGTCGAGCTGCTTCACCCGGGCCTCGCGCGAACGCAAGGTCACCAGCATCGGGGTCGCCACGAAGATCGAGGAGTAGGCACCCACGAGCATCCCGACGAAGAGCGCGAGGCTGATGTCGCGCAACGTCCCGGCGCCCAGCAGCAGGTCGCCGATGAAGAGGATCGATGCCACCGGCAAGAGGGCGATGACGGTTGTGTTCACCGAGCGGACGACGGTCTGGTTGATGGCCGTGTTGGCTGCGCTGGCGAACGTCGTCGTGCGCTGGGCGAACGCCTTGTCGGTGTTCTCTCGCACCTTGTCGAAGACGACGACCGTGTCGTACAACGAGTACCCGAGGATCGTCAGGAATCCGATGACGGACGCCGGGGTGACCTCGAAACCGACGAGTGCGTACACCCCCGCCGTGATGGCGAGGTCGTGCAGCAGGGCGATGAGGGAGGCGGCCGCCATCGTGATCGTGCGGAAATAGAACGCCATGACGATCGAGACGATGATGAAGAACACGATCAGCCCCGTGATGGCCTTGTTCGTGACGTCCTTGCCCCAACTGGGCCCGATGCTCGAGGTGGTGACGTTCTGGACGGGTACCCGCAGATCGGTGGCGAGTTGCGCACGGATCTCGTCGAGCTGGGTCGAGGTCAGCGTCTCGGTCTGGATGCGAACGCCGTTGGCGCCCACGGTCGTGACCTCGGGGACCGAACCGGGCAACACGTCCTGGACAGTGGTGCGGGCCGCGGCCTGATCCGAACTCCCGGACACCCGGAACTCCGAACCGCCCTCGAACTCGATACCGAACGTGAGACCCGGCTTCACGAGCAGGAGCGCGGAGACGAGTACGAGAGCCGCCGCGATGAGGTACCAGAGCTTTCGGCGCCCCACGAAGTCGAACGCGGATTCACCCGTGTAGAGCCGGTTACCCAGCTGTGCCATGCCCATCAGGCGTCACCCCTGTCGTCAGCGTTCGTGTCGGGCGCCCTGACCGGGCGCGCACCGCGTGGCGGCGCACCCTCGAGGTCGTCACCCCGTTCGGAGTCGGAACCAATCGCTGCGGTGCGGGCCTTCTCGCGTTCCTGAGCACGCACCTGAGCGATCGTCGGTCGCTGCTTGCCACCGTGCAGGGCATTACGCGCCACGGCCGACCCGAGGTGTTCGGGGTCGAACCCGGAGAACTTGTGTCCCTCGCCGAAGAATTTCGTCCTGGCCAGCAAGGCCACCACGGGGTGGGTGAAGAGGGTCACGACCAGGACGTCGATGAGGGTCGTGATCCCGAGGGTGTAGGCGAACCCGCGCACGTTGCCCACCGCGAGGACATAGAGCACGACGGCGGAGAGCAGGCTGACGGTGTCGGAGATGAGGATCGTGCGCCGCGCGCGGTGCCAACCCGCCTCGACGGCCGAGGACAGGATCCGGCCGTCACGGATCTCGTCCCGCACCCGTTCGAAGAACAGGATGAACGAGTCGGCGGTGATACCGATCGCGACGATCAGACCCGCGATCCCAGCCAGGCTGAGGCGGAAACCCTGCGCCCAGCTGAGCAGCAGGATGACCCCGTAGTTCAA
>JBPBQU010000296.1:0-2538 GCA_050955085.1 Janthinobacterium lividum
CCCCGCCAGTGGGTCCCCCCGCCAGTGGGTCCCCCCGCCAGTGGTTCCCCCCGTCAGAAGTTTCCACGTAGGCCCGCCAGCTCCGTGAGCTCCGTCTCGAAGCGGCGACACGCCGCGGCGTGGGCGACGTCGTGTCCGGTGACTGCGCAGTGGAGTCGGGAACACCCGGAATCCAGGCGGCGTGACCGGCGATCGCGTTGCGGACATCCCACATCCCCCGATGACGTCTGGACGGCGGGCGCGATGATGTAGGTCACTCCGGTGAAACGTCACGAACCATGTGGGGTTGACTCGGGGAGCGGCGACCTCGTGACCGCGCCACCAGGTGGCGACGAGGTCGACGCAGTGCACCCCATGACACGCGCCTTGCGACCCGACGACCAGCTGGACGGTTCTCATGCCCGACGCTCCTGCCCCCACCGTCCCTGCCCCCGAGGCACCCCTCGAACTCGTCGCCTTCGCCGACGACCCGATGGCCCTGCGCTCGACGTTCGCGCTGTTCCCCTCCGGGGTGGCCGCCATGTCGGCCGTCGTCGACGCGGAGAACGGCAAGGAACCCGTCGTCCTGGTCGCGTCCTCGTTCCAGGTCGGCATCTCCATGGACCCGCCGCTCGTCCTCTTCGCCGTGCAGCACACCTCCTCGAGTTGGCCGAGGCTGCGGGCCGCCGCGACCACCGGTGCCCGCATCGGCGTCTCCGTCCTCGGTGAGGCCCACGACTCCGCCGCCAAGCAGCTGGCCTCCCGGGCCGCCGACCGCTTCGCGGGCATCGAGACCACGACGCTGGACAACGGCGCCAACTTCATCCACGGCGCACCCGTCTGGCTGGAGTGCTCGATCTACTCCGAGGTCCCCGCGGGGGATCACGACGTCGTCCTCCTCAGGGTGCACTCGATGGGCAACGCCCCCGAGACGGAACCGCTCGTCTGGCACGGTTCGGGCTTCCGCGCCCTCACCCCCAAGGTCCCCCGCTGATGCCCGGGGGCGTGGTCGCAGAAGGTCTGCGCACCGTCGTCGTCTGCGGCAACCCCAAAGCGGGCTCCCGCACGCTGGCGGCGGCGATCACCACCGCTCGGCTCGTCAGCGGTGCCGACGTGGACCAGGTCATCGACGTGGCCGACCTCGGCCCGGGGTTGCTCGGCTGGGGTGATCCGATCGTCAGAGCGGCCGTCGCGGACACCGCCGCCGCCGACGTGCTCGTGGTGGCGAGTCCGACGTTCAAGGCCACGTACTCGGGCCTGCTCAAACTGTTCCTGGACCAGTTCGCCGGCGGTGAGGGTCTGCGCGGGGTGACCGCGATCCCCCTCATGCTCGGCGCGGCCCCCGCCCACGCCATGGCACCGGAGCTGCTGTTGAAGCCAGTGCTCTCCGAGCTCGGCGCGGCCTGCCCCGCCCCGGGGCTCTACCTCATCGACACCGAGGCCGCGGAGCAGGGCGCCGACACTCCCGCCCTGGCCGCCTACGTCGAGCGCTGGGCCCCCACCATCCTCGCCACCGCCGGTCACGGCACCCTCACCGCGCGGTAGTCGAAGGCCTCCACCGAGGCGCCGGGAGCGTCGAAGAAGGCGCTCCCGGAGTCGCGGTAGGCGAGCAGTGCCGTGTCCTTGCTCGCGTCGACCGCACCGGCGGTGTCGAGGTAACCGTTCCAGCCGTGCGCGGTGAGCGGGTCGTCCGCCACGTCGGCGGCGAACTCGGGGACGGCACCGATGTCGCGCCGCACGAGAGTCCGGTGTGGGGAGCTCCTCGCCGCCTCCCCGTCGAGGGCGGGCACGACATCGTCGGTGTGTTCGAGGGAGAGCACCCGCACGTCGGTGGGGACGGCGATACTGTCGATCGGGGAGCCCGCCGTGAGCACGTGCGTGATCGAGAACTCCGCCCGCACCTCGGGGTCGGCCGCGAGCGCCGCCGCCGTCAGACCGCCCTGGCTGTGTCCGGCGAGCATGACCGGTTCCCCGGGTGCGACTGCGGCGGCGCGCATGGCCTGCACCACGGCCTGCGCTGTCGCGGTGTCCTCACCCGCGACGGCGCGCAGGTTCGTCGTCAGGTCCATCGGGGTGCCGGTGCCGGCGGGCAACGGTGACCAGTCCTGGGTTCCCGGGATCTCGACGATCCAGGCGCGGGTGCCGTCGGCGTGGGTGACCAGTTCCAACCGGACCACCCCTTCGGGAGGTTCGTCGGCGGTGGAGAGTCGCCCACCCACCGATCCGTGAGCCCGGGTGTACCCCGTGGACTGGTGGGCGACCCCGTCGAGAACCTCCGCGATGCCGTTCGGTGGCCGCGTCGGGACGGCACGAGGTTGCTGGAGGGGTTGCACCCGCACGGCCGTCTCCCGGAAGAGCGGGGTGAGCGTCCCCAGTGAGGTGAGCGCGCCGGCCACCCCCGCGACCCCGTCGACGCGCCCGTCCGCCCCCACACTGTCCGGCGCGAGGACCTGTAACCCCAGGCCCAGCTCGGGGACGCGCTCGACGACGGCGTCCAGCACGTAGGGGGTGCTCGCGGCCAGCTCCTGCACCAGCCCGGGGTGCGCGGCGAGGAAGGTG
>JBPBQU010000297.1:0-2524 GCA_050955085.1 Janthinobacterium lividum
CCGAGGCGCCCACCCCTGCGAGGGCGCGGAAGGCGACGAGAACGGGCAGGTTCGGGGCGATCGCGCACAACAGGCAGGCGACGACGTAGAGCGCGAAGCCGATCACCGCAGGTCGGCGGCGACCGAGGGTGTCGGAGAGCGGACCGACGATCAGTTGACCGAGCGCGGATCCGACGAGGACACCGGTGATCGTCAACTGCGTGCGCGCGGGGGTCGTGCTGAGGTCGACGGCGACCTCGGGCAGAGAGGGCAGGTAGAGGTCGATCGTGACGGCACCGAGAGCAGCCATCACGCCGAGCAGGGTGACGAGGCCGACCAGCGACCCACCCGGTGTCCCGGGCTGAGAGGTGTTCTCGGGGGTGGCAGGCGACGTCGAGGCCTGGACCGGGGTGCTGCCGGCACGCGGCGGGGGTGCGGTGCTCTCGCCACGCGGCAGGGGTGCAGTGCTACCGCCGCGCGGCAGGGGTGGGGGACGCCGCGACGGGGTACGGGAGGTAGAGCCGGACTTCGACGTGGGCGCGGTCATGCTGCGGGGGGAACCTCGAGGGCCTCGGGCACGGTGCCCCGGGCTCGCTCGGGTGGGGCAGGACGCGGCAGGGCGCCGCCATCCCCTGCAGCCTAAGCCGCAGGGGACGACGACGCCCTGTCCGTTGCGTGTCGTACTCCGGGACCGTCCCGGTGGAGCTGGTGGTTACTTGTCGTTGGGTGCGCGGTTGGCCTTGACCGGGAACTCACCCGTGTGACCCATGCGCTCCTCGGCGGCGGCCAGGACCCGCTTGCGCACCGAGAACCAGCCGATGACGAGCAGCGGGATGATCACGACCAGCGAGTAGATGGTCGGCCGGCTCTCGGAGTCGTACGCCATGATCACCAGCACCGCGAGCAGGAAGGCGAGAACGAGGTAACCCGTGTAGGGCGCCCCGAACATCCGGTAACTCGGGCGGCTGACGATGCCCTTCTTGGACCAGCTGAACAGCCGCAGCTGGCACAAGATGATGGTGCCCCAGCTGGCGACGATGCCCAGCGCCGAGGCGTTGAGCACGATCTCGAACGCTCTGCCGGGGGCCACGGCGTTGAGCACGACGCCGAGGACGGCGATGGCCCCGGTGATGAGGATGCCGCCGAAGGGCACACCACCCTTGTTGAGCTTCGCGGTGAACTTCGGCGCGGAACCGTTCATCGCCATCGAACGAACGATGCGCCCGGTGGAGTAGAGACCAGCATTCAGGCTGGAGAGGGCGGAGGTGAGGACGACGAAGTTCATGATGTCGCCCGCACCCGGCACACCGATCTTGGAGAAGAAGGTGACGAACGGGCTCTCCCCGGCCGCGTAGGCGGTGTAGGGCAGAAGCAGACCCAGCAGGACGAGCGAACCGACGTAGAAGAGGACGATGCGGATGATGACCGTGTTGATCGCCCGGGGCATGATCTTCTCGGGGTTCTCCGTCTCACCGGCAGCGGTGCCGACGAGCTCCACGGCCGCGTAGGCGAAGATCACGCCCGAGATGACGACGATCAGCGGGACCGCACCCTCGGGGAAGAGCCCACCGTGGTCGGAGAGCACCGAGAGGCCCGTCTGTTGGCCCTCGATCGGGAAGCGCCCGGCGAGGAAGACGACGCCGACGATGAGGAAGGCCGTCAACGCCACGACCTTGATCAGCGCGAACCAGAACTCCATCTCGCCGAAGATCTTCACGGAGACCAGGTTCAGGCTGAGGACCACCACCAGCGCGATGAGCGCGAGCAGCCACTGCGGCGCGGAGGAGAAGGTCTGCCAGTAGTGCATGTAGGTGGCGATGGCCGTGATGTCGACGATGGCCGTCATGGCCCAGTTGAAAAAGTACATCCAACCGGCCACGAACGCGGCCTTCTCACCGTAGAACTCGCGGGCGTAGGACACGAAGGACCCCGAGGAGGGGCGGTGCAGGACGAGCTCCCCCAAGGCGCGGAGCATCAGGAAGACGAAGAAACCGCAGACCCCGTAGACGATGAAGAGGCCGGGGCCGGCACTGGCCAACCGGCCTCCGGCACCCAGGAAGAGACCGGTCCCGATGGCGCCCCCGATGGCGATCATCTGGAGCTGACGGTTCTTCAGACCCTTGTGGAGGCCGCCGTCCTCGTGCGAGAAGTCGCGTTGTTGGACATCGAGGCCGGGGCCTGTGTCCTTTTCCACGGACATGCAGTCGTTCCTTTCGTCAGCCAGACGGACTGACGAAGGAAACCACCTTCACGTTCCGAACGCATACTCGCCATGTTTCCGGCGTGTCACACGGACCGCATCGTCGCGGAGCAGACCTCGGCTGGTCAGAAGCCCAACAAGTCCTCGAAGGTGTACTCGTCGACGACCGGGACGCCGCGGCGAAGGGCGGTGCGCACCCCGGCCGAACCCGACCCCGCGTCGTTGGCGACCAGCACGTCGGTGCTGGCGGAGACGACGTCCTCGACGATGAGACCCGCCTTCTCGGCGCGGGCGGCGAGCTCGTGGCGCGACGCCAGGAAATGGCCGCTGAAGGCGACGCGCCGT
>JBPBQU010000298.1:0-2521 GCA_050955085.1 Janthinobacterium lividum
GTGACGAGCTTGAACGTCGATCCCGGTGGGTAGAGGGCACTGGTCGCGCGGTTGATCAGCGGGTCGTCCTCGTCGGCGAGCAACCCGTTCCACGCCTCACCCGCGGCCTTGCCGTCGTGGGTCGCGAGGGTGTTGGGGTCGTAGCTGGGCGCGGAGACCATCGCGAGTACGGCACCCGTCTCGGGGTCGAGCGCGACGACGGCGCCCTTGCGCCCGTCGAGCGCGTCCCAGGCAGCCTGCTGGACCTGGGGGTCGATGGTCAGCTGGACGGAAGCGCCCTGCGGCTTCTCCTTCGTCAGCAGGTCGGAGAGTTGACGGTAGAAGAGCTCGTCGGCCGTCCCGGCGAGGACGTCGTTCTCGGTCTTCTCCAGACCCGACGTGCCGTAGCGGATCGAGTAGTACCCCGTCACGGGTGCATACAGCGGACCCGCCGGGTACTGGCGCAGGTAGGTGTACTGGTCGTTCGCCGCGACGCTCGCCGCGATGGACTGACCACCGCTGACGAGGATCGCACCGCGCTCACGCCCGAACTCGGCGTAGAGCTGGCGACTGTTGCCGGGCATCGAGTTCAGCTCACCGGCACGGAAGAACTGCACCCACGTCGTCGAGACGAAGAGGGCGAAGAAGAGGAAGGCGACGACGGCCGACAGCCTGCGCAGGGGACGGTTCACGGGACCGGCACCGCCTGCGTCACACCGGTCTCATCGCCGCGTTGCGGCCCGTTGTCATCGCCGCGTTGCGGCCCGTTGTCATCGTCACGGTCCGGCCCGTTGCGGACCTCCGCGGCTGGACGCCGCGCCAGGTCGGACACCCGCAGCAACAACCCGACGATGATCCAGTTCGAGACGAGCGAGGACCCGCCGGCGGCGAGGAACGGCATGGTCAGACCCGTCAACGGGATCACCCTCGTGACCCCGCCGACGACGACGAACACCTGCAACGTGACCGAGAAGGCCAGGCCCGCCGCGAGCAGCTTGCCGAATCCGTCGCGCACCGCGATGGCGGTCCGCAATCCTCGCTCGACGAGGAGCACGTAGAGCATCAGGACGGCGAACAGACCGACGAGGCCGAGCTCCTCCCCGATCGTGGAGTAGATGAAGTCGGAATTGGCGTAGGGGACGATGTCCGGACGACCCTGGTCGAGGCCCGTGCCGAGCAACCCACCGTTGGCCATGCCGTAGAGGCCCTGGACGAGCTGGTAACCGGCGCCGCTGCGGTTCTCGGCCGTGAACGGGTGCAGCCAGATCTCGACGCGCGACTCGACGTGACCCATGGTCGTCGCCGCGAAGACCGCGGCCACCGCGAACAGCAACAGCCCGAGCACGATCCAACTGACCCGTTCGGTGGAGACGTAGAGCACCGCGACGAACAACCCGAAGAACAGCAACGAGGTCCCCAGGTCGCGCTGCAGTACGAGGATCCCGATGGCCGCGACCCAGGCGAGCAGGATCGGCCCGAGGTCACGCGCGCGGGGCAGCTGCAGGAACAGGACCTTGCGTCCCGTCAGCGACAACGCGTCGCGGTGGACGACGAGGTAGCCCGCGAAGAAGATCGCCAGCGCGATCTTCGCGAGCTCACCCGGCTGGAAGGACAACGGTCCGATACCGACCCAGATCCGCGCCCCGTTGACCGTGCGGCCCAGTCCCGGCACGAGGGGCAGCAACAGCAGGACGAGACCCACGACCATGGCGGTGAACGTGTAGCGGCGCAGCACCCGGTGGTCGCGCACCAGCCACAGCACGACCCCGGCGGCGAGCATGCCCAGCGCCGACCAGAGGAACTGCCGCGACGCCGCGGTGGAGTCCTCGGCCAGGTCGAGGCGGTGGATCATCACGAGCCCGATGCCGTTGAGCAGCGTCGCGACCGGCAGCAGCACGGGGTCGGCGTGCTTCGCCTTCCACCGCACGAGCAGGTGCAGCAGGACGGCGAGGCCGCCGAGTCCGCCCGCGTAGGCGAGGAGGTTCGGCGGCAGGGCGCCGTCGGCGGTGAGGCCGACCACCGCCCAGGCCCCGCCCGCGATGACGACGGCGAGCACGACGAGCAGGAGCTCCACGTTGCGCCGGGTCGTGGGGTAGACGGGCAGCACCGTCGCCATCAGCCGACCCCTCCGCAGTCCGTCGCCGATACGTCGCCACCGGTGGAGTCCGTGGGTGTGGTGTCGGTGGTGGCAGTGGCGGTCGGGGTCGTCCCCGGCGCAGTCGTCCCCGGCGCCGTCGTTCCCGGCGCAGTCGTCGGCGTCGGCGTGGGCGCGGTCGTCGCGCCGGGCGTCGACGCGGAGCGACACAGCTTGGCGATCTCACGCAGGTTGTCGACCGTCTTGTGCGCTCCACCCAGGCTAGCCGCGCTGATCCGCGCCTGCACCTCCTGGGAGAACGTCGTCGGGAGGTCGTCGATCGCGATGTCCGTGTGTTCGAGGACGTGTGACGTGCTCACCGGCCCGATGTCCTGGGTGAGCCCCCGGAAGACCGTCACGCGGGCGTCGTCGACCCCCACGAAATACTGCTGCTGGCTCCAGTGCCAA
>JBPBQU010000299.1:0-2487 GCA_050955085.1 Janthinobacterium lividum
GTCCATCGGTACCTGGGCCAGCAGGGGGACGTCGGTGCCCAACCGGGCGCTGAGCGCCTTCGCGACGCGCGCCCCACCGCCGGAGCCGAAGAGTTCCAGGCGCTGGCCCCCCGGTAGGTCGAGCCAGCTCATGTTCTCCACCACACCCACGACGCGCTGATCCGTCTGCACGGCCACGGAGCCGGCTCGTTCCGCCACGTCGGCGGCCGCGAGTTGGGGCGTCGTCACGAGCAGTACCTCGGCCCGAGGCAACAACTGGGAGACGCTGATGGCGATGTCGCCCGTACCCGGTGGGAGGTCGAGCAGCAGGACGTCGAGGTCGCCCCAGAAGACCTCGCTCGCGAACTGCTGCAGCGCGCGGTGCAGCATGGGGCCACGCCAGGCGACCGCCTCGTTGCCCGGTACGAACATTCCGATCGAGATCACCCGCACACCGTGGCTCGAGGGCGGCAGCATCATCTCGTCGACGCGGGTGGGACGGTCCGTCACTCCCAGCAGGTGAGGCACCGAGAACCCGTGGACGTCGGCGTCCAGGACCCCGACCCGCAACCCGTCGGCGGCCATCGCCGCCGCCAGGTTGACGGTCACGCTGGACTTGCCCACCCCGCCCTTGCCCGACGCCACCGCGTACACGCGGGTCAGGTTGCCGGGTTCGTTGAACACGATGGTGGGGGCGGCCCCCGTGGTACCGCGCAGGCTCGTGGTCAGTGCGCGGCGCTGCTCGGGGGACATCGCGTCGAGGTGCACGCGCACACCCCTCGCCCCCTCGACGGTGTTGACGGCGGCCGTCACGTCCCGGGTGAGGGTGTCGCGCATGGGGCAGCCCGCGATGGTGAGCAGGACCCGGACGTCGACGACACCGGCTTCGTCGACCTCGACTCCGTCGACCATCCCGAGCTCGGTGATGGGGCGGTGCAGTTCGGGGTCCTGGACGGAACCCAGGGCGCGCAGGACGTCGTCACGCACCCTGATCGTTTCGGGCGTGGCGGGCATGGGCCCCAGGGTACGGGCGGGGGCGGGTGCGGTGGCGCCGACCACCCCGGGTTCGGCGGGATGTGTCGACACGCAGGGGGTGGGATCAACCCGCGGTGACGCGCACGACCTCCTCGAAGGTCGTCTCGCCGCGCATCGCCTTCGCCAGCGCCGACATCCGCAGCGTCTTCATCCCGATGCGCTCCGCCTCTTCGCCCAGGGCCGCCTCGGTGGGGGTGTGCATGAGGATCTTGCGGACGCTGGGAACGACGTCGAGGACCTCGTAGACGGCCGTCCGGCCGCGATAACCCGTATTGCCGCAGTCCGGGCACCCGGTACCCATGAGCGGGGTCGCGTCGAGGATGTCCTCGATCCCGAGGTCGAGCAGGGCGAGGGTGGTCTCGTCGGGGATGTAACCCTCGGCGCACGACTCGCACGGTTTCCGCACGAGTCGCTGGGCGATCGCGGCGGTCAGCGAGCTCGCGACGAGGAAGGGCGCCGCCCCCATGTCGACGAGACGCGTCAGGGCGCCGACGGCGGAGTTGGTGTGCAGGGTCGTGAGCACGAGGTGCCCCGTCATCGCGGCCTTGAGGGCCAGTTCGGCCGTCTCACCGTCTCGGACCTCACCGATGAGCACGATGTCGGGGTCCTGACGCAGGACGGAGCGCAACCCGGCCGAGAACGTCATGCCCACCTTGGCGTGCACCTGCACCTGCGTGATGCCCGGCAGCTGGACCTCGACGGGGTCCTCCAGGGTGATGATGTTCTTCTCGGGCGACATCGTCTCGTGGATCGCGGCGTAGAGGGTGTTGGTCTTGCCCGACCCGGTCGGTCCGGTGATGAGGACCAGTCCCTGCGGCACGTTGAGCGCCTTGGTGAAGACCTCGAGCTGCTCGGGTTCGAACCCCAGTGACCGCAGCGTCGGGACGTCGTCGCCGCGGGTCAGGAGCCGGATGACGACCTTCTCCCCGTGCAGCGAGGGCAGGGTCGAGACACGGCAGTCGATGGCGGACCCGTCGACCACGACGCGCGTGCGACCGTCCTGGGGGATGCGTCGTTCGGAGATGTCGAGGCCGGAGATGATCTTGATGCGGCTGATGACCGAGGGTGCGACGCGTTTGGGGGCGCTCATCACGTCGCGCAGCAGCCCGTCGATGCGGAACCGCACGCGCAGCTGGTCGCGCTGGGACTCCAGGTGGATGTCGGAGCAGCGCAGGCGCACGGCGTCGGACATGATCCGGTTGACGAGCTTGACGATGGGGGCCTCGTCGTCGACGGAGCCGTTGAGCGCCGCGAGGGGGTCCTCGTCGTCCTCGTCGGTCGCGTCCGCGACCATCCGGTTGACCTGTGAGGTGTCCTCGGTGAGCGACCACGCGCGGGCGAGCTGGTCGCGGATCTGGGAGTCCATCGCGACGACGACGTGCAGGTCGGGGGTGCGGGTGTAGAGCTTCACGTCGTCCAGGGCCAGGACGTTCGTGGGGTCGGCGGCTGCGACGAGCAGGTACTCGGGGGTCT
>JBPBQU010000300.1:0-2477 GCA_050955085.1 Janthinobacterium lividum
CATCGCTGCCCTGCTCGACCTGACCTTGAAGCCCACCGCCGTCGCAGCTGCCCCGGCAGTCATCCACGAGACCCTGGCCGTCACTCGTGCGTTCACAGGATGCCTGGGTTGCGATGTCCTCATCGATGAGGCGGATCCGACGCACGTGCTCGTCTACGAACGCTGGGACTCCCCCGAGAGTGACGCGGCCTACCGTCAGTTCCGGTCCACGCCGGAAGGTGCCTCGACGCTCGGGACGATTCTCGCCGCGGCGCCGGTGCTGACGAAGTTCGCCATCGCCGACTTCTGAGGGTTCGACTCACGGGGAGGTGTCGTAGGCGGTGACGTAGTCGTCGACCGCCTGCACGATCGCCGCCGCTAATCTCGGGCCGAACCCGTCGGCGACCACCATCTCGATCTCCTGCGAGAAATTCCGGCGATCGACGCCGTCGCCTTCGCACCGCGCGGTCCAGATCAGCTGGGCCGCCCGGGCGAGGTCGAGACGGCCAGCGGTCTCACCGCGGTCGAGGAGGATCCCGGCCACCCAGTCCGAGTCGAAGACGCCCTGCGGGGGGGCGAAGACGCGTTCACCCTCGACGTAGTGGCTGCTGCCACCGAAGTGCTTCATCAGCGAAGGGTAGAGGGGGTCAGGTGTTACTGCTCGGGGTCGAATCGGAGGTGGCCCCGGCACCTACGAACTGGGTGTCGTCACCGATGTCGACCGTCGGCGTGCTCCGCGCCTTTCCCCCCGCCGGAGAGCTTGCGTTGCACGAATTTCGCCAATCGCTCCAGCAGGAGATTGATGACGATAAGGATGAGCGCCACGGCCGGATAGGTCTGCACGGGATTCTCGAGGAAGGTCCGCAACCGCTTCGCCACCTCGCCGAGGTCGTCCAGGGAGACAAGAACCACGCTGCCGAGAGCAGGGGGAGCTGCGTTCGTGTCCACGACAGCCTCAAGCGGTGGTCGAACCCAGGGGGTGGACTCGTCGTAGAGACGGGCCGGGGTCTCAGGAGGCCTCACTCGTGGCGGGTCGGGGAAGACGCCGGAGGTCCCCGCCCGGTCGTGATGCCGGGCGACGGGTTCGCTGATGTCTCGGTCCGTCGGATCGTCGGTGCGCTGCCCGCGGCAGGTGATCACTGCGGCGGGTCGATCTCGACCGGGTTGTCACCGCGCCCTGGGGGCCTGTGCGAGCCCTCGCGGGCCGGTGCGGGTCAGACCCGTCCGCGTGCGGCCCACGGAGAGCCCGTCCGCGGGCGGCCCACGGAGAGCAGGTGCGCGACGTCGAGCGCTCCATCTTCCGGGTTCTGATGGTCACCGCTTCCGGCGGCCTCGATCCGGCCGGTCCGCACCCCGCCATCGCGGGTCGCGTCCCGCGGTCCTGGCCGTGCATCACCTGCGTCACCGCGCTGTCGACTCTCGGTGGACAGGGTCGGGGTGGCAGCGCCGGTGCGGCAGGGTCAGCACCCGAGCGTGACCTTCGCTGGATCCGCGCGCGAGTGACTTACCCTTGCTCGTGATGAGCACGCCGACCGCGCAGCAGGCCCGCACCTATCAGGTGCGGACCTTCGGCTGCCAGATGAACGTCCATGATTCCGAGCGTCTCTCCGGACTGTTGGAGGACGCCGGTTACGTCCGCTTCGACGAGACGGGTGCCGTCGCCGCCGTCGAACCCGACGTCGTCGTCTTCAACACCTGCGCGGTACGGGAGAACGCGGACAACAAGCTCTACGGCAATCTCGGTCACCTCGCGCCGGTGAAGGAGCGTCGCCCGGGCATGCAGATCGCCGTCGGGGGTTGTCTGGCGCAGAAGGACCGCGGTGAGATCGTCCGACGGGCGCCGTGGGTCGACGTCGTCTTCGGGACCCACAACATCGGGGCGCTGCCCACGTTGCTGGAACGGGCTCGGCACAACGCCGAGGCTCAGGTGGAGATCCTCGAGTCCCTCGAGACGTTCCCCTCCACGCTGCCCACCCGTCGCGAGTCGCCGTATGCGGCGTGGGTGAGTGTCTCGGTGGGCTGCAACAACACGTGCACGTTCTGCATCGTCCCGAGTCTGCGGGGCAAGGAGAAGGATCGCCGCCCGGGTGATGTCCTGGCCGAGATCGAGGCGCTCGTCGGCGAGGGTGCCCTCGAGGTCACGCTGCTGGGCCAGAACGTCAACACCTACGGTGTCGAGTTCGGGGACAAGCTCGCTTTCGGGAAGCTGCTGCGGGCCACGGGGACCATTGCCGGCCTCGAACGGGTGCGGTTCACCAGCCCGCACCCCTCCAGCTTCACCGACGACGTCATCGACGCCATGGCCGAGACGCCCAACGTGATGCCGAGCCTGCATATGCCACTGCAGTCCGGTTCCGACCGGGTGCTGAAGGCCATGCGGCGCTCCTACCGGCGCGAGCGGTTCCTCGGGATCATCGACCGCGTCCGCGCGCAGATCCCTGACGCGGCCATCACCACCGACATCATCGTCGGTTTCCCGGGGGAGACCGAGGAAGACT
>JBPBQU010000301.1:0-2453 GCA_050955085.1 Janthinobacterium lividum
GGGGCGCGCCTACGTGGTGGATGGTGAACAGATCGCGGTGTTCCGCCATCGCAGCGGCAAGGTCAACGCCGTGCAGGCGCGGTGCCCGCACGCGGGTGGTCCGCTCGCGGACGGGTTGATCGACGAGCGACTCGTGGTCTGCCCGCTGCACCTCAACACCTTCGACCTCGACTCGGGTGAATCCCTCACCGACCAGCCACCGATCGCGGTCCACCCGTGCGCCGTCGACCCCGACGGCACCGTCGTGGTGACCCTGTGAAGCCCGGCGTGGACGCGAACACGACGTACCCACTGCACCTCGACCTCGTGGGCCGTCGCGTCCTGGTCGCGGGTGGCGGGCCCGTCGCCGCGCGCCGGGCCCGCGCCCTGCTGGACGCGGGTGCCGACGTCCTCGTGGTGGCCCCCCAGCTCTGCGAGGACCTGCGCGACCTGCTGCCGGTGCTGACGTGGGAGGCGCGCGAGGCCGTCGCCGCCGATGTGTCCGGCGTCTGGCTCGTGCATACCGCGACGGGTGACCGCACGACCGACGACGCGCTCGCGGGTGCGGCCGCCGAGCTGCGGACGTGGTGCGTCCGCGCGGACGACGCGTCGCTCTCCAGCGCGTGGACGCCTTCGGTGGTGCGTCGTGACGAGGTGACCATCTCGGTGACGGCCGGTGGTGATCCCGGCCGGGCGCGCGCGCTGCGCTCGGCGTTGGGCCGCTGGTTGGACTCGGGTGCGGCTCCGCTGCGCCGCCACCGTGCCGGGCGGGGCCGGGTGACGCTGGTGGGTGGTGGTCCCGGTGAACCCGACCTGCTCACGGTGCGCGGCCGACGGCGCCTCGCCGAGGCGGACCTCGTCGTCGTCGACCGCCTCGCACCGACGGGGGTGCTGGCCGAGCTCGATCCCGACGTCGAGGTGATCGACGTGGGCAAGACCCCCGATCACCATCCCGTCCCACAACACGAGATCAACCGCCTGCTCGTCGAGGCCGCCCACCTCGGACGCACCGTGGTGCGGTTGAAGGGCGGCGACTCCTACGTGCTCGGGCGCGGTGGTGAGGAGGTCCTCGCCTGCCGGGAGGCGGGGGTGGATGTCGAGGTGGTGCCGGGGGTGACGTCGGCATTCTCGGTGCCCGCAGCGGCGGGTATCCCGGTGACCCACCGCGGGGTGGCCCGATCCGTCACGGTGACCAGCGGGCACGGTGAGGACGGCTGCGACGCGCTCGATCATGCGACGCTGGCAAAGCTCGAAGGGACCCTCGTCGTGCTCATGGGCGTCTCGATGCTGTCCTCGATCGCCGATGGCCTCATCGCCCACGGCAAGGACCCGCAGACGCCGGTGGCAGTGGTGGAGAACGGCTGGTCACCGCGTCAACGCAGCACGACGGCGCCGCTGGGGCGCATCGCAGCGGTCGCTGCGGCCGCCGGGGTGCGGGCTCCGGCCGTGGTCGTCATCGGCGCTGTGGTGGGGATCGCACCCCTGCTGGCCGCCACGTCGCTCGCGCACATCGCTGCGGACCAATAGCGTCGCGTTCCGTGACCGAACCCACGCCCGAGACCCCGCCGCCGGGCAGTGATGTCCGGCAGTTGCTCGGAGTCACGATCGGCGTGACGAGCGACCGACGGTCCTCCGACATGATCGCCACCTTCGAGCGCAAGGGCGCCCGGGTGGTGCACGCGGCGACGATGCGCATCGTTCCCCTGACCGAGGACGACCAACTCCTCGGCGACACCCGCGACGTCATCGCCGACCCCCCGGACGACGTGCTCGTGACGACCGGGATCGGTCTGCGCGGCTGGGTGGAGGCCGCCGACGCGGCCGGGCTCGCGGGGCCGCTGCTGGAAACCCTCTCCCGGGCCCGGCTGCTGGCCCGTGGGCCGAAGGCGACCGGGGTGATCCGGGCGAACGGATTGCACGAGGCGTGGTCTGCCGCCTCGGAACAGACCGCCGAGGCCGTCGAGCGCCTGGTCGCGGAAGGGGTGCGGGGACGCTCCATCGTCGTGCAGCTGCACGGGGCCGCCGACCACGACCAGCTGGCCCCTCTGGTGGAGGCCGGTGCCCGGGTACGTGGGGTCTCGATCTATCGGTGGCTGCCGCCCGACGACCCCGCTGCCGTCGACCAACTCGTCGATCTCATCGCGTCGCGGCGCCTCGACGCGGTGACCTTCACGAGCGCCCCGGGAGCGATCGCCCTGCTCGAGGCCGCTCGGGTCGCGGGCCGGCGCGATGAGCTCGTCGCCGCGATGCGGGACGACGTGGTGGCCTGTGCGGTCGGGGACGTGACGGCGGAGCCGCTGCGTGCCGAGGGGATCGAACCGCTGATCCCGGATCGTTGGCGGTTGGGCGCCTTGCTGCGCACCCTGACGGCGCATCTGGCCGAGAACCCCAGGGCGTGCCTGCGCACGTCGGCGGGGATGCTCCGGTTGCGCGCGCAGGCGATCGTGCTCGACGACGTGGTGCTGGAGCTCGCG
>JBPBQU010000302.1:0-2412 GCA_050955085.1 Janthinobacterium lividum
CCTGCTCGAGGAGTCGATCATGGGCTGGAAGGAGTACGAGCTCGAGCTCATGCGCGACCGCGCGGACAACGTGGTCGTCGTCTGCTCGATCGAGAACTTCGACCCCATGGGCGTGCACACCGGCGACTCGATCACCGTCGCGCCCGCCATGACCCTGACGGACCGCGAGTACCAGCGGATGCGCGACATCGCCATCGCCGTCATCCGCGAGGTGGGCGTGGACACGGGCGGCTGCAACATCCAGTTCGCGGTGGACCCCGACACCGGCCGGATCATCGTCATCGAGATGAACCCGCGGGTCTCGCGCTCCTCGGCGCTGGCCTCGAAGGCGACGGGTTTCCCCATCGCGAAGATCGCCGCCCGCCTGGCCATCGGGTACACCCTCGACGAGATCCCCAACGACATCACGCGGTCCACCCCGGCGAGCTTCGAGCCGACCCTGGACTACGTCGTCGTCAAGGTGCCGCGGTTCGCGTTCGAGAAGTTCCCCGCCGCCGACCCGACGCTGACGACGACCATGAAGAGCGTCGGCGAGGCCATGGCCATGGGACGCAACTTCACCGAGGCCCTGCAGAAGGCGCTGCGCAGCACCGAGAAGCGCGGGGCGCCCTTCACGTGGGCGGGGCAGCCGGGGGACCTCGACGGCCTCCTGGTGCGGGCGAGCCGGCCCACCGACGAGCGGATCGGGCAGGTCATGCAGGCGATCCGCGCCGGCGCGACGCCCGAGCAGCTGTTCGCGTCCACCCGGATCGACCCCTGGTTCCTCGACCAGCTGTTCCTGCTCGACGAGGTCGCCCGCGCGGTGCGCGACGCGCCCGAGCTCACGCCGGAGCTGCTGCGCCACGCCAAGCGGCACGGGTTCTCCGACGTCCAGCTCGGCGAGCTGCGGCACCTGCCCGAGGACGTCGTGCGCGGGGTCCGGCACGCGCTGGGGGTCCGTCCCGTCTACAAGACGGTCGACACGTGCGCGGCCGAGTTCGCCGCCTCGACCCCGTACCACTACTCCAGCTACGACGAGGAGGACGAGACGCTGCCGCGCGAGAAGCCGGCCATCGTCATCCTGGGCTCCGGCCCGAACCGGATCGGGCAGGGCGTCGAGTTCGACTACTCCTGCGTGCACGCCTCCTTCGCGCTGCGCGACGCCGGGTTCGAGACCGTCATGGTCAACTGCAACCCCGAGACGGTGTCCACCGACTACGACACCTCCGACCGGCTGTACTTCGAGCCGCTGACGCTGGAGGACGTGCTCGAGGTCGTGCACGCCGAGACCCGCTGCGGCCCGGTGGCCGGGGTGATCGTCCAGCTCGGCGGGCAGACCCCCCTGGGCCTCGCGGCGAAGCTCGCGGAGGCGGGCGTGCCGATCATCGGCACCTCACCCGCGGCGATCGACCTCGCGGAGGAGCGCGGCGCGTTCGGCCGCGTCCTGGAGGAGGCCGGGCTCACCTCGCCCAAGCACGGCACGGCGTCCTCGTTCGGCGAGGCCCGGACCATCGCGACGGAGATCGGCTACCCCGTGCTGGTGCGGCCCTCCTACGTCCTGGGCGGGCGCGGCATGCAGATCGTCTACGACGAGGCCTCGCTCGAGCAGTACATGGCCACCGCCACCGAGGTGTCACCCGACCGTCCCGTGCTGGTCGACCGCTTCCTCGACGACGCCATCGAGATCGACGTCGACGCGCTGTTCGACGGCGAGGAGATGTACCTCGGCGGGATCATGGAGCACATCGAGGAGGCCGGCATCCACTCCGGCGACTCGGCCTGCGTCATCCCGCCCGCCACCCTGGGCCGCGGGGAGCTCGAGCGCGTCCGGGTCTCGACGGAGGCCATCGCGCGCGGGGTCGGGGTGCGGGGCCTGCTGAACGTGCAGTTTGCGCTGGCCGCGGACATCCTCTACGTCCTCGAGGCGAACCCCCGGGCCAGCCGGACCGTGCCGTTCGTGGCCAAGGCCACCGGGGTCGCGCTGGCCAAGGCCGCGGCGCGGGTCATGGCCGGCAGCACGATCGCCGAGCTGCGCCGCGAGGGGCTGCTGCCCTCGCGCGGCGACGGCGGGCTGCTGCCGCCGCAGTCGCCCGTGTCCGTGAAGGAGGCCGTGCTGCCGTTCGCGCGGTTCCGCACGGCCGAGGGGCTCGTCGTCGACAGCCTGCTGGGGCCCGAGATGCGCTCCACAGGTGAGGTCATGGGCATCGACGTGGACTTCCCCACGGCGTTCGGCAAGGCGCAGGCCGCGGCCTACGGCGGGCTCCCGACCGGCGGGACGGCGTTCATCTCGGTCGCCGACCGGGACAAGCGCGCGATGATCTTCCCGATCAAGCGGCTGGCCGTCCTGGGGTTCGAGCTCCTCGCCACCCAGGGGACCGCCGACGTGCTGCGACGCAACGGCATCGCCAGCACCGTGGTGCGCAAGCACTCCGA
>JBPBQU010000303.1:0-2401 GCA_050955085.1 Janthinobacterium lividum
CCCGCCGTCCTCGCGCTGGTCTGGACCGCCTGGTTCGGCTGGCTCGCCCTCGTCGTCGGTGTGGGTGCCGGAGCGCTCTGGTTGTGGTTGGGGGTGACGCGCGGCGGCGCCGTGCTCGACCGTCGGGCCCCCGAGGTGCTCGCTACCGTCAGCAGTTCGTGACCCTCCCGCGACGACCCCGCACCCCGTGAGCGGTCTTCCGAACCTCACCGTCGCCCTCGTGCTGCTGGCGGCGCTGGCCATCGTCGCCGCTCGCCTGGGCGGGCTCCGGCAGGGGCGCGAGGTCGTCGTCGTGACCGTCCGCGCGGTCGTTCAGATCGTCGCCGTGGGCCTGGTCCTCGGCCTCGTCCTGCGCACCGCCGTCCTCGCGCCCGCCTACCTGCTGCTCGCCCTGGGCGTCGCGTCCTGGACGTCCTCGCGTCGGCTCGGGTCTCGGCGGACGTGGGGTGTCACGGCGCTCGCGATCGGTGCGGGGGCCGGGACCGTCGCCACCGTCGTCGTGGCGACCGGTGCCCTGCCGTTGCACGCGCTCCAGGTCGTCCCTTTCACGGCGCAACTCATCGGCGGGTCGATGAGCGCGACGACGCTGGCGGGGCGGCGGATGCTCGACGACGTCGCGGCGGGGTGGACGAGCGTCGAGGGGTGGCTCGCGCTCGGGGCGTCCTCACGGGTGGCTGTCGCGGAGTTCGGCCGGGGGGCGGCAACGCGGGCGCTGGCTCCTGCGCTCGACCAGACCCGCAACGTCGGCCTCGTGACGCTGCCCGGCGCGTTCGTCGGTCTGCTGCTGGGGGGTGCCTCGCCGCTGGAGGCGGCGCGGGTGCAGTTGCTCGTCCTGGTGGGGCTGGTTGCGGCGGAGACGATCGCCGTCGTCATCACGGCGGGAGGGATCGCCCGGCTGATCCGCACCCGACCCGAACGGTGAGGCCCGAACGGTGAGACCCGAACGGTGAGGCCCGGTCGGTGAGGCCCGAACGGTGAGGCACGAGAGGCCCCCGTCCGCGGTGGACGGGGGCCTCTCGGCAAGTCTGGAGGTGGATCAGAGAGCGATGACCTGGTCGGCCTGCGGGCCCTTCTGCCCCTGGGTCACCTCGAACTCGACGCGCTGGTTCTCCTCGAGAGAACGGTAGCCGTTGCCGCTGATCGCCGAGTAGTGCACGAAGACGTCGGGGCCTCCGCCGTCCTGCTCGATGAAGCCGAAACCCTTTTCAGAGTTGAACCACTTGACGGTGCCCTGAGCCATTCTTACTCCAACACGTTCCAGGCGGTGCGAGTCCCGCTCGCTGCGGGTCTCGGGCTGCGTCACGCTGCCTCCGAACATCTTCTCGGGTGCAGGTTGACATCCACGACACCCTCCACGGCCGAGCGATCCAACCGGGGAGATGCGTCATCTACAACCGTTGGGAAGCTAACACGACACCGGTAACCCAGCGCAAGACCTTCCATGTCCTGATTCGCCGTGGGCAGCGGGATCAGCGCTGTGTTGGCGTCACCCGAGCCTCGGACACCCCCCTTAGGGGGTACGTCGAGTTGGGGCTACGTCGAGGGCGTGGACGGCGAGGACCATGCTGGCGGCCGACCACCCCAGCGGCGCGGGTCCCGCGGGGGCGCCGTCGGCGAGGACCTTCTCCGGCAGGCTGCCCCACGTGGTCCGGTGCGAGTTCAACCAGTCCAGCCAGTGGACCGCCTCGTCGCTGCGCCCGGTTTCAGCTGCGGCGTAGGCGACGAGCGCCGTCTCGGGTGTCCAGGAGATCCCGTCCTGCTTCCAACCGGCACCCGGGGCGAGCCCACCGGCGGGACGTAACGCCTGCTGTTGGTAGGCGTCGAAGGCCGTCAGTGCATCCGAGTCGACCGGCGCCGACGCGAAGGGCGGCAGGAGGAAGGCCGTCGCGGCGTCGACGCCACCGGAGGGTTCCCCGGGATCGGGGTAGCGGAGGTAACCCGTCGGCGCGAACTCGTCATGCAGGCGGTCCTCCAGGGCGTCGGCCGCGGTGTCCAGCACCTGCGCCCCGTGACCCAGGAGCGGTTGCAGATCGGCGCTCGCCCGCAGCCCGGCAAGAAGTGGGGCGACGGTGCCGAGTGTGAGGTCGGCCTCCCGGCGCTCCCAGTAGTCCGCGGAGGGGGCGGGAAGGTCCCGGCCGTCGTGGGTGGCGTCGAGGACGAACTCGGTGGCCCCCTCCAGCAATGGTTTCAGCGATTGCAACTCCGCCCGGGCGAGGGACTCGTCCGGCTGGTCGGCGAGCACTTCGTGCATCGCCCACAGTGCCCAGCCCGCGCCGTCGGCCTGACGTCGACGGCCGTCCGGGGTGCCGTCCCCGTCGAGCAGGTAACGCGCCTCGAACCCGCCGTCATCGAGCTGGACGTCGGAGAGGAAGTGCAGCACCTGCAGCGCCTCGTCGCGGTG
>JBPBQU010000304.1:0-2395 GCA_050955085.1 Janthinobacterium lividum
CGCAGGACGTCAGCGCGATCGGTGAGGATCCCGTCGACCCCCAGGTCGAGCAGCGCGTTGATCTGGCGCGGGTCGTCGATCGTCCACACGTGCACCTGTGCACCACCACGGTGCACGGCGTCGATGCTCGCGGCCGTGACGACGTCGATGCCGGCGTGACGCACCGGCACCTGGACGGCGTCGACACCACCGAGTGAGGCGCGGACGAGGGCCTCGCTGCGGGTCCGCACACCGACGAGGGCCAGGGCGGTACGCACCGAGCTCGCCGAGGTGGCCGTGGCGGCGCCGATCGCGGCCAGTGCAGCCCGGCGACGCTTCTCACCGAAGGCCGTCACCAGGACGCGGTCGTGGGAGCTGGTACGGCGCAGCGCTTCGATGAGACCGGGGATCGCGACCTCGGTCTTGACGTCGATGTTGAACCGGGCCTGGGGAAAGGACCCCAGCAGCTCCTCGAGACGGGGGATCGGTTCGCGACCTCCGATGCGAGCACCGCGCACCCGCGACCAGGGCAACCGGGAGAGCTCACCCCGGCCATCGGTGACCCGGTCGAGGTGCTCGTCGTGGAACGCGACCACCTCACCGTCGCTGGTGGCCCGCACGTCCGTCTCGAGGTAGCGATATCCGAGGTCGACCGCGGCGGCGAAGGCGGTGAGGGAGTTCTCCAGACCGTCACGGGAGAACCCCCGGTGCGCCATCGCCAACGGCCCGGGGAAGTCGCTGAACGGGTGCCGGGCCGGCGGCCGCGAGGCAGCCATCAGCCGGTGAACTCCCAGTGCCACGGCTCGAACCGGCCACCGGGGTTCTGCGCCCACGCCGGGTTGATCCAGCCGTAGAGGGCTGCGTTGCGGTCCATCCACTGGTGCTGGGCGGAGTCGGCGTTCTGGATGCCGGCACCGAGGTCCAGGGCGATGCCGAGGCCGTGCCGACTCGTCCCGGGCGTGGCTGCGAGCCCGGGTTTGCGCCCGGCCACGTCGATCTGGCCCGCGAGCGTGCGGTAGGAGTCGGTGACCGAGATCGGCGTACCGAACGCCTGCGCGTAGGCCTGGCTCAGCTGCTGGAAGGCATAGGCGGCATCCGCGCGCAGCACGTGGTTGGGGGCACCCCACAACGGGCACAATGCGCTGCGCGGGATCATCCCGTTCGCGTACCCCGACGTCGAGGCACCGGTGCAGTCACCGACGACCCCGATGAGCCCCGAGGCGGTGGCCTGGGCGGCGAGGGCGTCCGCCGCGGTCTTGGCCTTGACGAGGTTGCTCGCGCGTTCTGCGTCCGAACTGGCGGCACCGAGCGCCGCGTCCTGCAGCAGCGTCAGAGCAGCGACCTGCGAGGCCTGCTGCGCCGTGAGGGCGTCGGCCTGTCGCTTGGCGCTCGTCGCCAGATCGGCCTGGGTACGGGCCGCGGTGGCTGCGGCCTCGGCCTTCGTGGTCGAGTCGACCTGGACGCGCTGCGCTTCGGCGTAGGCCAGCACGGCATTGCTGCGCCCGTCACCCAGGCGCTTCATCGACGCGAGCTGATTGGCCGCATCGTCGGTGGCTCCCTGTTGCAACACGGCGACAAGCCCGGAGTACTGCTCGAACGTCCCGCCCCCGCGGTAGGCCTGCGAAGCCCACTGCCCGAGGTCCTTCTTACCCTGGGCGAGGGTCTCCTCCGCCTCGCGCAGCCGCTCCCGCTGGGCGCTCTCCTCGGCTTCGGCGGCCCCCCTGGCCTCCATCGCCTGCTGGTAGGCCTCGAGGGCCACACTTGACTGCTGCGCGAGGGAGTCCAGCTGCGTCTGGGCCGCGCTGAGCTGGGCCTGCGCCTTCGCGGCCGCGGCCTGCGAGGCCTCCGCTGCCCGGCGCGCCTCCTCGACCTGTTCCGGTGTCGGCGCTGTCGCGGCCACCGTGGCCGTCATCGCGGCGGGGGTCGTCACCGCGGCGGGGCTCACGACCGTGGCCGCGTAGGCCGCGGGCGCAGGGGCGAGGAGGCCCACCGAGAGGCAGCTCGTGCTCAGGGCTGCGGTGGCGAACAGCAGGGCCGTGCGAAGACGGGTCGAGGCGGTCGGACGGGAGGAAAACAGCACAGCTGACACGTCCAGTGCGGTCGGGGGCGCGAGCCCGTGAGCTTCTCGTCTGGCGCGGTCGTGCCGCTGGGGTACAGATCCATGAAGGTCCGCCCGGCGGAGACTACCTTCCATAACGTCGGCATCACGAGTGCCGACACGTAGCTGTGGACGCCGCGCGTGAGCGACGTCACATCATGCTCGGCGTTCGAATATTTCGATTCCGCTATCCGGGGGTTCCCGCAGTGCCAAGATCGTCGGCCCGCCCACCCCCGTCGCGTGGGTCAGCTGACACAGTGCGGGCGTGCCTGCGCCCCTCCCCCCGCCGGTCTCGCCCGACCAGCCCGACGCGTCGCG
>JBPBQU010000305.1:0-2377 GCA_050955085.1 Janthinobacterium lividum
CGACTACGTGGGCGACACCAAGACGCTCGACGTCCATGTCAAGCGGTTGCGCGCCAAGATCGAGCCTGACCCCGCGAACCCTCGCCACCTGGTGACGGTGCGGGGGCTGGGCTACAAGTTCGAGGGTTAGTTCGAGGGCCTGGTGCCCGGGTCGAGAAGCCCGTCTCCGTACTGCCCCGTCCCGACGTGGCCGCTACCGCGGTGTGGCGCCAGGCAGTTGTCCAGAGGACGGGCGATCTCCGACCGGTCTCAGTCGTCCTCGCCGCCGGGGACCGGTGCCTCACCCGTCGACGGCCCGCAGGAGACCGGGTCGGCGGTCGAGACAGAGCTCGTGCCGGCGGTCGGGGTGACGGTGGCGTACTCGAAGCACGGCAGCAGGATCGGGGCGGAGAGTTCGATGCTCTGGTCCGCGACCTGGAAGGTCAGCGGGACGCTCTCCCCGGGCTCGGCCGAGAGCCGGGGGATCTGTAGCCAGCCCACCCCTGGGGTCGTGGCTGCGCTCGCCTGGGTCCCGGCACCCTCCGGGGCCTCGGAGGCGGTGGGATCACCGAGGCTGAACGTCTGCCCGGCAGGGACGACGAAGGAGCGTTCGGGGGAACCGTCGGCGGTGACGCTCACCGAGGCGTCCTGCTCGGTGGTGTTCACCAGGACGGCGGCGAGAACCCCGGGCTCATCGGCACCGGCGGACACGATGAGCGCGTTGCGCACGTCCACCCCGGCGATGGACGCAGCCTGGCCGTCGCTGGGCTCGTAGGGTCGAAGGACCGTCGGGGCGGAGAACACCGCGCAGCCGGCGAGACCCACGGAACTGACGACGGTGACGAGGGCAGCGGCGGTGGACCGCAGACGGATCTTCACTCCTCGACACTACCGGCAGTCGTCGCGACGGGTCGTGGCGGAGTGGTCCGCGGGGATCGCCCAGATCGGCACCGAGCCCGTTCCCGGCCCTTCACCCGAGGCGCTCTGGGATACCCACGCAGCACGGGAATGAAGGTGTGTCAACCCCTCCGGTCAGGCCGTCGAGCCCCTGACCTGCACAAACGCTCGCCACATGACTGTCCGGGACGGACCTGCCGTGGTAAAGTGAGGTGAGGGAAAGGGGTCACATTCTATGGCTTTCACGGTCGGCGAAACGGTTGTCTACCCCCACCACGGGGCAGCACTGATCGAAGAGATCAAGACCCGGTCCATCAAGGGTGAGGACAAGCTCTACCTCGTGCTCAAGGTCGCCCAGGGCGATCTCACCATCGAGGTGCCGGCAGAGAATGTCGACCTCGTCGGTGTGCGTGACGTGGTCGGACGCGAGGGATTGGACAAGGTCTTCTCCGTCCTGCGCACTCCCTTTGCCGAAGAACCGACGAACTGGTCGAGACGCTACAAAGCCAACCTGGAGAAGCTCGCATCCGGTGACGTCGTGAAGGTGGCCGAGGTCGTGCGTGATCTCTGGCGCCGCGATCAGGATCGTGGCCTCTCAGCGGGTGAGAAGCGGATGCTCGCCAAAGCGCGCCAGATCCTCGTCTCGGAACTGGCGCTTGCGGAGAACACCAACGAGGACAAGGCCGAGTCCCTGTTGGACGAGGTCCTGGCCTCCTGAGGTCTGCACTGGTCGTCCCGGCCGCTGGTCGGGGCGACCGCCTCGGGGCCGCGCGTCCCAAGGCCCTGGTCGCCTTGGCGGGAGAACCCCTGCTGGTGCACTCGCTACGGCGTGCGATGGCGGCGGGCGCGCTTGACGTGGTCGTCGTGGTGGCGCCGATGGGCACGGTGGACGACGTCACGGCGATGCTTGCTCCTCTGGGGTTACCTGATCTGCGGGTCGTCACCGGTGGAGCCGAGCGTCAGGACTCCGTGCGGGCTGGGCTCGCGGTGCTGCCGGACGACGTGGATGTCGTCCTCGTCCATGACGCCGCACGCTGCCTCACGCCGCCGGAGGTCTTCTCCCGCGTGGTCGCGACGGTGCGGTCGGGTGCGGTCGCGGTCATCCCCGTCCTCCCCGTGTCAGACACCGTCAAACGCGTGCTGGGTGACGTGGTGGTCGAGACCGTGGACCGCCGGGAACTCGTTGCGGTCCAGACCCCCCAGGGGTTCGCTCGCAGACCGCTGCAGGCGGCGCACGACGCCGCGTCCGGCGTGACCCCGGCCACCGACGACGCCGGGATGCTCGAGGCGCTCGGTCACGAGGTCCGCACGGTTGTCGGGGACGATCGCGCCTTCAAGATCACTCGTCCTCTCGACCTGGTGCTGGCTGAGGCTCTGCTGCGCACGACTGCGTCGTGAGCCTCCCCAGGGTCGGCACGGGTGTCGACGTCCACCCCCTCGCCCTCGGCCGTCCCTGTTGGGTCGCGGGACTGCTGTGGCCCGACGAACCGGCCGGTCCCGA
>JBPBQU010000306.1:0-2368 GCA_050955085.1 Janthinobacterium lividum
CCACCCGCCCCGACCTGCTCTCCCCCGCCTTCCAGCGTGAGCTGGAGAAGCTGCAGGACTCCGCGTCCCCCGTCGCCTACGACGACGTGCGCAGCGCCATCGTCGAGGAGCTCGGGGCGGACCCGGAAGAGCTGTTCGTGAACTTCAACCGCACCCCGTTGGCGAGCGCCTCCATCGGCCAGGCCCACACCGCGATCCTGCAGGACGGCACCGAGGTGGTCCTCAAGGTGCGCCGCCCCGGTGTCGTCGACGAGGTCGAGGGTGACCTCGAGATCCTGCGCACGCTCGCCGTCCAGGCCTCGCGGCGCTGGTCGGTCGCGGCCGACTACGACGTCGTCGGGCTGGCCACCGACTTCGCGGACACCCTGCGCAACGAGCTCGACTACCTTGCCGAAGGACACAACGCCGAGCGGTTCGCCAAGAACTTCGCGGGTGATCCCGACATCCACGTACCGAAGGTCTACTGGGACACCACGACGTCGCGCATCATCACCCTGGAACGCCTGTACGGGGTGAAGATCAGTGACACCGCCGCCCTGGAGGCGGCCGGGATCGACCGCTCCGCCCTCGCCGCCCGTGCGACGCGACTGCTGGCGGACATGGTCTTCGAGCACGGTTTCTTCCATGCCGACCCCCACCCGGGTAATTTCCTCATCGAGGACAGCGGACGGATCGGGCTGCTCGACTACGGCATGGTCGGTGAGGTCGACGAACGCTCCCGCGAACATCTGGCGATGCTGCTCGCCGCCTTCGACCAGCGCGACCCGGTGCGGATCGCCGCCGCCTTCGCGACGATCGGCGTCACCGAGCACCGGGTGGACCGCGTCCGACTGTCGAGCGACTGCGCGAACCTGCTGCGCACCTACGAGGGCTTGCCCCTCGGGCGCCTCAAGGTGGGTGACGTCGTCCGCGACGTCCTGGAGATCCTGCGCCGCCATCACCTGGCGCTGCCGCGCAACCTGGCGCTCGTCGTCAAGATGATCGTCATGACCGAGGGTCTGGGTGCGAGCCTGGACCCGGAGTTCCAACTCGGGCGGATCCTGGGCCCCTACGCCCGCCGCCTCGTGCGCCGCCACCTCGACCCGCTCGCGCTCGCCAAACGGTTGCGCCAGGTGGGGATCGACACGGCTTCGCTCGGGGTGGAGCTCCCCGGGCAGCTCGGACGACTCCTCGACGTGCTGGACCGCGACGGGATCGCCGTCTCCCTGCGCACCGATGAGCTGGAGCCGCTCGTGGAACGCGTCGAGCGGATCGGCAACCGCCTCGTGGTCGGGCTCGTGGTCTCCGCCGGTATCGGCGCGCTCGCCACGCTCGGCTCCACCGACGCCGGGCGTCTGCGCCCCTACGAGGCCAAGGTCGCCGCGGTGGGGGCCGCGGTCGTCGGCAGTCTGACCGCCTACCTCGGTTGGACCGCCCGCGGCCAGCGCCGCCGCCGCTGACCCCTCCCCCCGGTTCACGCGCGAGACTGTCGACGTGACGTCGCAGCGCTCCCGGCCCTGGCTGAGTGGGCGGGGTACCAATCTGGCCCTGCTGCTGGCCCTGCTCCTCACCTACCTCACCGGCGCGGTCTCGGAGGCCACCGGTGCTCCTCGTGGCTGGTGGGTCAGCGACGGGCACGGGGTCGCTGCCGTGCTGGTGATCGTGCTGCTGCCGTGGAAGTCCCGCGTCGTCCGCCGCGGTCTGCGACGAGCCCGGGCCACCCGGTGGCTCTCGGCGCTGATGGGTGTGATCATCGTCGCGACGCTGTTCACCGGAGTGGCGTCGATGACGGGGCTTCTCACCGGTGTCGCCGGCCTGGGCATCCTGTGGTTGCACATCGCCGCGGCACTCGTGGTGATCCCACTCATCGGCTGGCACGCCATCGCCCGGCCGGCACGGTGGCGACGCACGGACCTGTCCCGACGCACGGCGCTTCGGGCCGGGGTCCTGGGCGTGGGATCACTCGCCGGTTTCTCGGGTGTCGACGCCGTCGTCGGCCATTCCGCGTTGCCCGGTGCCGAACGCCGTTTCACGGGATCCGTCGAGACCGCGAGTTTCACCCCGGCCGCGATGCCCGCCACGATCTGGTTGGACGACACGGTCCCCACGGCGAAAAACTGGCGGTTACGTGTCGTCGACGGCGTCGGCTCGAGAACCCTGTCACTGACGGACCTGTCCGCGACGGTGACCCGCCGGGCCACCCTGGACTGCACGTCCGGTTGGTACGCCGAGCAGGACTGGAGCGGCGTGCGGGTTGCCGACCTCCTGCGCGAGAACGGGTCCACCTCGGCGCGCAGCCTCTTGGTGCATTCGCGAAGCGGTTACCGGCGCCGGTTCCCGCTCACGGATCTGCAGAGCCTGCTGCTGGCGACCCATGTGGGCGGCGAAC
>JBPBQU010000307.1:0-2342 GCA_050955085.1 Janthinobacterium lividum
CGCACTCCCCCGACCAGTTCGACGCAGCCATCTCCGACGTGGACGTCGACTACGCCTGCGTGGGGCCCACCTGGACCACACCGACCAAGCCTGGGCGTGCCGCCACTGGGTTGGACTTGGTGCGCCACGCCGCCACAGCCGCCGGGGCGACACCCTGGTTCGCGATCGGCGGGATCGACCTCGACACCGTGGACGCGGTCGTGGAGGCCGGCGCGAACCGCGTCGTCGTGGTGCGTGCCATCTCCGAGGCTGACGACCCGGCCGAAGCGACCACCGCCCTGCTGCGTCGACTGCCGCGAGCCACGTGCTGAGCTGGCGGGTCCCCGCCGCCGGTACCGCTCTGCTCCTGAGCGCAGATTCAGGAACAGACACGCACACTCGTCAGGGTCCGCACTGTTGGCAAAGACGGCGTGGGGGTCGGCGGCGGCCAGGTCGTGCCGGACGAGCTGGACCAGGCCTTCGGCGTTGAGCAAGCCGGTCAGGGCGTCGGTGGTGGCCAGCACCCCGGCGCGCCGGGTCAGCGAGCCGACGAGGGTGCCGGTGGAGGCGGTGATGACCACGAGCAAGGTGATGTGGAGAACCGCCGACCCGAGGGGCTCGCGAACGCACAGGGCCAGCGACGTGGCGCTCAGGGCGATGAGACTGTGCCGTGGCCTGGCGACGGGTCAGGAAGAACGCTCCGTCGACGACGACCCAGGCGGTGGACATCGCGACGGCCGCGCTGAGCAGTCCCCCGCCGGCGGCCAACACCGCCGCAGCGATGACCACCGCGCCGGCCAGCACCAGGGCCTGCGCGAGGCGCACCGGCAGCCGCCGGGCCAGCAGCGGGCAAGCGCACACCACCAGCGTCAGACCGCCCAGCAGCGCAGTCAGCGGCCGGTCCGCACCGTCTCAGACGGAGGTGGTGGCGATGGCCTCCAGCAGGGCGCCTCCCAGGCCGAAGGCCGCCGACCTCATCCGGTCGCCGATCACCAGGCTCTCTCCTTCAGGCGTCAGTGCACGAGGCACCTGCGCTCGGAGGGCACCTGCGGTTCAGCATCGACGTGCCAGCCACGAGGCTGAAGCCGGACCACTCGCCTGGAGGAGCCCGGAAGAGCACCAGATCGTCCAGGAGACTGGTTCACGACCAGGAATGTCCCCGATCGGCGGCGACTCTGTCGTCGAGAGTCTTACCCGCTCCCCTGCCTCTCTCGGGTGCTTGAGCTGGGTGCGAGCGTCTCCGAAGCATCCAGGATGGACGATGCGCTCGTTTCAAGGCCTGGGTTTGATGGAGACGTCCGACCAACGCCTCCGAGTTCGACCGTTGATTCCTACGACAAGGCGATGACGGAGGCGTTCAACTCCCTCCTCGAGGCCGAGTGCATCCGCAACCCTCACTCACCCGTCCGTGCCGGTCCCTGGCGTGGTGTCGACGACGTCGAGATCGCCGTCGCGGAGTACATCAACTGGTACACCCACCGCCGGCTTCACGGCGAGCTCGGGATGGTCCCTCCCGTCGAGCACGAAGCACGCTTCAGCACCACCCCCGCCCTGAAGGGCGGCTGAGCGTTGCTTGACACCTTCCACCGAACAGGGGCCTTGACACTCCGGCAGTCCCACAGACCTGGCCCCGACAGCCACGCGGGATCACCCACCAGTGACGGCTACGGCCTCGCCGGCCACCGCGTCCGGCGCTCTCACCGCTCCAGTGATCGATCGAGCAGCGGGCACGGTCGTCCGATCTCGATGGCCGTGCGTGGTGGCCGGACCCTGGTCTCGTGAGCGCCTGCGCCAAGCGTATCGTCGCAAGGATCTACACCACAACGACTTCGACGAAGAGGCGAAAGCGATGAAGGCAGCACGACTGCACGAGTTCGGCGGGGATTTCATCATCGACGAGATCCCGACCCCGCAACCGGAGCCCGGCCAGGTCCTGGTGCGCATCGGCGGCGCAGGGGCCTGCCACTCCGACCTGCACGTCAAGAGTGGTGAGATCCCCGGCGCCCCCACGCCGCTGCTGATGGGCCATGAGAACGCCGGCTGGGTCGAAGCCATGGGGCCGGGCGCGGAGGGCTTCGAGGTCGGTGAGGCGGTGGTCGTCTTCGGCGGTTGGGGCTGCGGACACTGCCGGTACTGCTTGGGAGGCCACGAACAGCTGTGCGACGCCAGCCGCTGGGGCGGGATGGGCCCGGCTGGCGGGTACGCCGAGTACATGATCGTGCCCAGCACCCGTCAGCTGCTGCGTGCCGGAGGCCTGGCGCCGGTCGAGGCGGCACCCTTGACCGACGCCGCGCTGACGCCGTACTCAGCGGTGAAGAAGACCCTGCCGAACCTGGTGCCGGGCACCACGGCGGTCATGATCG
>JBPBQU010000308.1:0-2331 GCA_050955085.1 Janthinobacterium lividum
GAGACCACCGAGATAGGTGTGCATGTCGTCGTGGGTCTGTTGCATGTGCGCGTCCATGGCCAACCGCGCCGCGGTCGGGTCACCGCTGCGCAGCGCCTCGAGGATGCGGGCGTGGTGGTCGACGGCGTGGGCGCTGCACTCTGAGTGCGCATGGCTCTGGCGGCGGGTTGCCACCAGTACGTCACCGAAGGGTTCCAGGAGAGCGGCCATGAAGGGGTTACCCGCTGCGGCCATCACCACGGTGTGGAAGGCGACGTCGGCGGCCACGCTCGCGTCGACGTCACGCCCGACGTTCGCCTCGCGCTGGCGCCGCACCTGCAACTCCAGTTCGTCGAGGTCGCTCGCGGACCTGCGCAGCGCGGCCAGTTCCGCCACCGCCACCTCGACGGCGCGTCGTGCCTCGAGGAAACGGTGCGGTAACGACGGGTCACTGTCGGGGTGGCGCATCCGGACGCCCAGCACGGTCGGGTCCAGGACGTTCCAGTCCCCGAGGGGGTTGACGCGCGTCGCGGTGCCGTGGCGCACGGTGAGTACGCGCTTGGCGGTGAGCGCCTTGATCGCCTCGCGCAGCGTGAGGCGGCTGACCCCGGTGAGGCCGGCCAGTTCCGCCTCCGACGGCAGGACGCTACCCGGCGGGTGGACGCCGTCGAGGATCGAGTTCAGCAACGATTCCTCGACGTCCGCGGCACGACTACGTCGTTCAGGGGACACGGTTCTCCTCGACTCATCTGATGAATAGAGGTTTACCGGCCCGGGATGGCCTTGTCCAGACGCCGGGGAATCCTCAGTCGTTCGTAACACGGGTGTCACACGGACCCGGCGCCGCAACAGGATGTTCACACGGAAACCGGGGTGGGACCCTTGCCGCTGCCGGTGGGCAGCGGTTAGAAAGTTCATCAGTCCTCTGATGTCCGATGTGCTGTCCGATGTCGGGCTCCCTGTTCCCCTCCCGTCCCTCTCCTCGGAGGTCTTACGTGCGTCCAGCTGACCAGCCCCTCTGGCACCCCTCCCGTCGACGTGTGTTGTGGGCGGGGCTGTCCGCGACGACGCTCGCCCTGCTCGCCGCCTGCGGCAACGACGACAGCGGGGCCGCGGCCCAGGTCGCGAGCACCCCCATCGCGCTGGAACCGGACGGGGACGTCAACTACTTCAGCTGGGCCGACTACGTCGACCCCGACGTCATCAAGGCCTTCGAATCCGAGTACGGGGTGAAGGTCAACCAGTCGTACTTCGACTCCGACGAGGCCATGCTGCAGAAGATCGCGGCCGGGGTGTCCTACGACTTCGTGGTGGGCAACAGTGCCTATATCTCCCGCATGCTGTCGGCGAACCTGCTACGCGAGATCCCGGTCGCGACCATGAAGAACACGGGTGAGCTCGCCGCGTACTTCAAGGACCCGACGTACGACAAGGGTGGCAAGTTCTCGTTGCCCTACGGGTACGGGCCCACGGGCATCGGGTACAACGTGGCCGCGGCCGGTTCGATGATGACCGGTAGCTGGGACGACCTGTGGACCGCCGCCGACAGCGACCTGGGGGGCAAGGTGTTCTTCCTCGACCAGATCGAGGAGACGCTGGGAGCCTCGTTGTTGCGCCTCGGGTACGCCATCGATTCCGCCGACCAGGGCGAGGTGGACAAGGCCACGAAGGCGCTGGTCGACGTCAAGTCCAGCATCGGCGGATTCTCCACGGATGCGCACAGCAAGCTCGCGGACGGGACGGCTGCCGTCCACCACTGCTGGATCACCGACGCCGTCCTCGCCGCCAAGGACCTGGGTGACCCGACCGCCATCGGTTTCCAGCTCGCTTCCGAGGGGGCCCCCGTCGGCGTCGACCTCATGACGATCCCCGCCGGCGCGAAGGCCCCGGGCAGTGCGGCTTTGCTGGCGGACTGGCTGTTGGCCAAGGACAACACGGTCAAGCAGGCGCAGTGGCAGGGTCAGCTGGTCGGGACCACCGACGGTGACGCCACCGTCGAGGAAACCCTCGCCCCCTACACCAACATCAAGACGGCGACGGACCTGCTGGACAAGGGCAAGTGGAAGGAATCGCTCGAGGGGGCCCGGCAGAAACAGTGGACCCAGGCCTGGAACCAGGTGAAGGCCGGATGACACCGTCCCCCGTCGCGACGAGGGATCCCGCTCGGGTCCGCAGCGGCCGGGTGCGCATCGGTTCCGTCCTCATGCTGCCGGGGGTGGTGTGGCTCGCGTTGCTGTTCGTCGTCCCGCTCGCCATCGTGCTGCTCGTCTCCTTCGGGTCGACCGACCTCGTCAACCGTCCCGTCTACGGTTTCCACCCGGAGAACTACGCTGACGTCTTCGACGGGATCTA
>JBPBQU010000309.1:0-2313 GCA_050955085.1 Janthinobacterium lividum
TCGGGTCCGACGGACGCGGCGGGCGCTGTCCTCGTGTTCGAGGCCGCCGATGCCGCGGCCGTGGAGAACCTGCTCGACCAGGACCCGTTCCAGGCGCACGGCATCGTCGCCCGCCGGGAGGTCATGAGCTGGACGCCGGTGCTGGGGCGGCTCCTGGGTTCGCTCTGAGGTGACGTCGCGCGGCGGATTCACGCATCCAGGTCAGGCGCGCAGCAGGGGTGGGTGCAGGGTGGCCGCGGGTCCACGGCGGAACACCTGTGCCGGCCGGCCGCCGTCGCGTGTCGTGGTGGCACCCGTCGGGTCCAGGAAACCCGGTGCCCCCGTCACCTTGCGGTGGAAGTTCCGTGGGTCCAGGGATGCACCCCACACGACCTCGTAGACGCGCCGGAGTTCCGCGACGGTGAACTCGGGCGGGCAGAACGCGGTCGCGAGGGGGGTGTACTCGAGTTTCGCGCGGGCGCGTTCCACGGCGTCGGCCAGTAGCTCGTCGTGGTCGAAGGCCAGCCGGGTCGCGTGGGCGAGCGGGACCCACCGGGCGTCGGCAGCGTCCGTCCCGGCCGTAGGCAGGGGGAGGTCGGGGGCCAAGGCGAGGTAGGACACCGTCACCACGCGCTGGCGGGGATCGCGGCCGGGCGCCCCGTAGGTGGCCACCTGTTCGAGGTGGACGGTGCCCGCGGGCAGGCCCGTCTCCTCCGACAGTTCGCGTTGGGCCGCCCCCGCAAGGTCTTCGTCGGGGCGGACGAAACCGCCGGGTAGGGCCCAGCGCCCGAGGAACGGTTGCTCCCCGCGTCTCACCAGAAGCACGGCCAGGCCCCCTTCTCGAGTGGTGACTTCCCGAGTGGTGACTTCCCGAACGGTGAGGACGACGAGGTCCACCGTGACGGCGAGCGGAGGGAAATCCGAGGGTTGATTCACCCCACCAGCCTAGCCACTTGTCGTCGGGTTGACGAGATCCGTCGAGGCTGCTTATCGTCATGCCGACGACAACAGCACCGATGATCTGGAGAACCCGATGGCCGACATCACGCAGTTCACCTTCGCCCGCCACCTGCGCAGCAACCCCACGGCGCACGTCATCCACCACCGCGCGGGTCGGCTCGCCCACTCCGGCACGGGCCAGGCGTTCTGGTTCCGCCCGCTCGTCGCGGTGCTCTCGGAGGTACCCGTCGACGACCGCGAGCTCCCCCTCGTCGTGCACGCCCGCACCGCGGACTTCCAGGACGTCACCGTGCAGGCCACCGTGACCTTCCGGATCTGCGAACCCGAACTCAGCGCCACCCGCGTCGACTTCTCCCTCGACCCGGCCACGGGTCGGTGGCGGGGCGCCCCGTTGCAGCAGATCGCGGGACTGCTGACCGAGACCGCCCAGCAGTACGTCCTCGACCTGCTCGCCACCATGCAGTTGCGCGACGTCCTGCTCACCGGGGTCACCCTGACCCGCGAACGCATCACCGCGGGCCTCACCGGTGACAACCGGTTGGCGCAGACCGGCATCGCACTCGTCGACGCCCGTGTCGTCGCGATCCGGCCAGAACCCGACGTCGAGAAGGCATTGGGAACCCCGACCCGCGAGCAGCTGCAGACCGAAGCCGACACCGCCACGTCACGGCGTCGGGCGCTCGCCGTGGAACGCGAACGAGCCATCAGCGAGAACGAGCTGCAGAACAAGATCGCCCTGGCCCGCAGCGAGGAGCAGCTCGTCGCGCAGCGCGGTGCGAACCAGCGGCGCGGCGCGCAGGAGGCCGCAGCAGCCGACGCCGTGCGCACCACGGCCGAGGCCGAACGCGAGGAACGCCTCGCCCAGGCGCACGCCGCAGCCCGTCGCCTGCAAGGTGACGCCGACGCCGCCGCGGAGGCGGCTCGGCTGGCCGCCGTCGCGGGCACCACACCGGATGTCCTGGTGGCCCTCGCGCTGCGCGAGCTCGCGGGCCACGTGCCGGACATCGCAACCCTCGTGCTCAGCCCCGACGTGCTCACCACGGCCCTGACCCGCTTCGCCGGGACGGCTGGGAGCGCACAGTGAGCCTCGCGCCGCGCGCCGTCCTCGTCCACCGGCGGACGCTGTTTGCCGACGCACTCGCCCGGCACGGCACCCGCGGCCAGGTCGAGTTCTTCCTCCGCACCCGCGGTCGCGACATCGCCGACCTCGAAGCGGCGGACGAACGGCAGCGGGCGGCGTTCGCCGAGGTCGCGGCGGCCGTCCCCCTCGACTGGCGCTCGGGGAGTGTCGAACGCGGTGACCTCTCCCGGTTCCTCTTCGCCCCCGAGGACGTCGTCGTCGTGGTCGGCCAGGACGGGCTGGTGGCGAACGTC
>JBPBQU010000310.1:0-2309 GCA_050955085.1 Janthinobacterium lividum
CGACCCCTTCAGCCTACTGGTGCAGGTTGTCGCCAACGTGGCACACGTAGCCGGTCACCGACCAGGACAACTCCGGGTGCCGTTGCGTGCCGGAGCGACCGGACGGGAGCTGCGCGTACCGCTCGGGCAGGTCGCGAACGTAGTCGATGCTCACCGCCGGGTCGGCGGGCCAGGACCATGCGCACTGTGCGCACGGATCGCCGTACAGCCGGGCTCCCCATAACTCCATGGGCGGTGATCTCAGGGGTGCTGGATCGCGCAGGCAGTGGCCTGGAAGCGTCGGACACTCCCGACGTCCCGCGCATTTCACCGACCGCGTGCGATCGTGCCCGGCCAGCGGCCTCAGAAGTACCAGGGGAACGGCGACCAGTCGGGTTCGCGTTTGTCCAGGAACGCGTCGCGACCCTCGACTGCCTCGTCGGTCATATAGGCGAGGCGGGTCGCCTCACCCGCGAACACCTGCTGGCCCACCATTCCGTCGTCGACGGCGTTGAACTCGAACTTCAACATACGCTGTGCCGTGGGAGATTTGCTGTTGATCGCCGCAGCCCATTGCAGCGCAACGGTTTCCAGCTCGTCGTGCGGGACGACGGCGTTCACCATCCCCATCTCGTGAGCCTGCTGCGCGGTGTAGGGGCGGCCCAGGAAGAAGATCTCCCGGGCGAACTTCTGGCCGACCTGGCGGGCGAGGTAGGCGGAACCGTAACCCGCGTCGAACGACCCGACGTCGGCGTCGGTCTGCTTGAAGCGGGCATGCTCGGCGCTCGCCAGCGTGAGGTCGGCGACCACGTGCAGGCTGTGCCCACCACCCGCGGCCCAGCCGGGAACGACGGCGATGACCACCTTGGGCATGAACCGGATGAGGCGCTGCACCTCGAGGATGTGCAACCGCCCGCCCTCGGCCTTGACCCGTGCGGTGTCGACGGTGTCGGAGGTGTCCCCGTCGGCGTACTGGTAGCCGGAACGACCGCGGATGCGCTGGTCACCGCCCGAGCAGAACGCCCAACCCCCGTCACGCGGGCTCGGGCCGTTGCCGGTGAGCAGCACGCAGCCGACGTCGGGGGTGCGGCGCGCGTGGTCGAGGGTGCGGGCGAGTTCGTCCACGGTCTGCGGGCGGAACGCATTGCGTACCTCGGGACGGTCGAAGGCGATCCGCACCGTCCCACGGGCGGCGCCCTCGACGGTGCTGCGGTGATAGGTGATGTCACCCAGGTCCTCGAACCCGGTCACCTCCGTCCACGCGTCCGGGTCGAAGGTCTCGCTCACACCGGGGAGGGATGTCACGGCGCTCACGGTACGGGCGGGACCGTCGTGCACCCCCACGGGCACGGCCCCGCGGCAACGGCCGCGGACGATCACGACCGGTGGACGTCGACGCCTCCCGGACCTGTCCCGGCTGGGCGGTCCACACTGAGCGGGTGACGCCGTTGCCCCCGATCTCCGAAGTGCAGGAGCGCGCCCACGTCGTCCGGCTCCCGCTGCGTCGCCGGTTCCGCGGCATCCTCGAACGCGAGGTGTTGCTCCTGGCGGGCCCCGCCGGCTGGGGTGAGTTCGCCCCCTTCCTCGAGTACGGCCCCGCCGAGTCCTCGCGGTGGCTGGCGGCCGGGGTGGAGCAGGCCTGGAGCGGGTTCCCACCGCCGCTGCGCAGCACGGTGCAGGTCAACGCGACGGTCCCCGCGGTCGCGGCCGGCGACGTCCCCGCCGTGCTCGCGGGTTTCCCCGGCTGCCGCACCGCGAAGGTCAAGGTCGCGGAGCCGGGACGACCCTTCGAGCAGGGCCTGCGCGAGGACCTCGCCCGCGTCCGCGCCGTGCGGGAGGTGCTCGGGCGCGAGGGCAGGGTGCGGATCGACGCCAACGCCGGCTGGTCGGTGGAGGAGGCCGAACGGGCGCTGACGAGCATCGCCGAGGTCGGGTTGGAGTACGCCGAGCAACCGTGTGCCACGTTGGAGGAGATGGCCGAGCTGCGCCGCCGCCTCGCCGCGGCAGGTACGTCCGTGCTGCTCGCGGCCGACGAGAGCGTCCGCAAGGCCGAGGATCCGCTGCGGGTCGCGGGTCTGGAGGCGGCCGATCTCGTCGTCCTCAAGGTCGCTCCGCTGGCCGGTGTCCGCGCGGCGCTCGCGGTCGCCCGGGCGTGCGGGCTGCCCGTCGTGGTCTCGAGCGCGTTGGACACCTCCGTCGGGCTCGCGGGCGGCGTCGCCCTCGCTGCGGCCCTACCCGAGCTGCCCTTCGCGTGCGGACTCGGGACGGGCGCGTTGCTGGCCGCCGACGTGACGCACGAGCCGCTGCTGCCGATCGACGGCGCGGTGCCC
>JBPBQU010000311.1:0-2216 GCA_050955085.1 Janthinobacterium lividum
CGACGACCATGAGCGCGCGGAAATTTTGGCGTTCGTTCCGGAACGAGCCGCATCACAGCAGGGCCATGACCAAGCCTCGACACGGATGGGCCCGGTCGTCCCCGGCTGACTGCGGTCCTACGGGGCTATCCCCTACTCAGGAAGTGTCCGACCGGCTCCCTGCCGCTACCTCACCGGGCTCACATCACCGGGCTCACATCATCGGGGCCGCGTCACCGTGGGTGGGTGCGTCAGCCCTACCCGGGTGTACGGGACGACAAGACCGGGCGGGGAAAACTACCCGCCCGGTTCGAGACGAACCGGGGAGAGAAGATGCCCCCGGCGAATTCGCCGGGGGCCGGTCGTTCGTGGGACCCCCGGGCACCCCTTACGCGACCTCAGTCCAGGTCGGCGCCACCCTGCTCCAACGACTCCGCCGACGACTCCGCACCTCGGGCGGCCTCTCGGGCAGCCTTCCGGACCTTGCGGTCCGAGATCGGCCGCTCACCGTACTCCGTGCCCTCCATCGGCGCCTCCACCTCGACCTCGGGGGTCGACGGGGTCTGTGTCGGGTAGGCCCCGGGGGCGGGACGGCGCTTGCGCAAGGGCGGTCGCACCCCGTCGGCGAGCCGGCGGGTGGTGATGAGGAACCCGGTGTGCCCGACCATCCGGTGCTCGGGACGGACGGCGAGCCCTTCGAGGTGCCACCCGCGCACCATCGATTCCCACGCCTCCGGTTCGGTCCAGCGACCCGAGTCGCGCACGGCCTCGGCGACGCGGGAGAGCTGGGTGGCCGTCGCGACATAACAGATGAGCACCCCACCGGGCGCGAGCGCGTCGGCAACGGCCTCGAGGCATTCCCAGGGCGCGAGCATGTCGAGCACCGCGCGGTCGGCGCCGGTGCCGTCCGCGCAGGAGAGGCCACTGCCGGGCAACGACTCCACGAGGTCACCCACCTGCAGCGTCCAGGCGGGATGAGGGTTGCCGAAGAACGTCTCGACGTTTCCCCGCGCCACCTCGGCGAAGTCCGCACGACGTTCGAAGGAATGGACCCGACCACCGTCGCCCACCGCGCGCAACAGCGACATCGTGAGCGCGCCGGAACCGACACCGGCCTCGATGACCGTGGCACCGGGGAACACGTCGGCCATCTGCACTATCTGCCCGGAGTCCTTGGGGTAGACCACGGCCGCACCCCGCGGCATCGAGAGCACGAAGTCGGGGAGCAACGGACGCAGGACGAGGTATTCCACCCCCGCCGAGTTCGTGATGGCGGTCGCGTCCGGACGGCCGATGAGCTCGTCGTGCGCGAATCGCCCCCGGTGGGTGTGGAACTCCTTCCCCGGCGTCAGGGTGATGGTGTGCATCCGCCCGCGCGGGTCGGTCAGCTGCACACGTTCGCCCTCGCGCAACGGGCCACGGCGCGTCGCGGCACCCGTCGGCGCAGAAGAGGCAGGGGTCATCACGAGATTCCTTCCGGAGGGGACGAGCAGAGTCAGTGGGAGGTCACGGCCGAGACGACGTCACTGGTGTTCAGCAACCCCAGGACGCGGCCGGTGCGGTCGAGGACGACGTGTTCACCGGGTCGGGCGGTCACGGCGGACAACAGCTCCTCCCCCGCGAGATCGTCGGGCAGCCACGCCCGCGGCGGCAGCGCACGAGCGGTCGCCCCCGCCCCCAGAGAGGTACGCCTCTCGGCAGGAACCTGACGCAGTGCGGCCGTGTCCACGACCGCGACCGGCACGCCGTCGTCGGTGACCAGCACGACCTCCAGGTCACGCGCCGACCCACGGGTCGCGCCCGCGTCGATTGCCGCCCGCGCCGAACGGACGACCTCTTCGACCGTTGCGCGCTGGCTGACTCCGATCGCCGGCCGCTGCAACGACCGCGCCGAGAGCTGTGGAACCCGACGACGTTGCTGCGCGTACTGGATCCCCTGGGAAGCCCCCTGCCACAGCAGTGCACCCACGAAACCCGCGTAGACGACATTGGTGAGCGAGACCTCGAAGCCCAGCAGTCGTGGGACGAGCAGCGCCGCGAGGAAGATCACCACCGCGAGGACCCGACCCACCCAGCCCGCCGCGAGGGTGCCCGAGAGTCGGTTGCCGCTCAGCTTCCAGACGATCGCCTCCAGGGCGTGGCCACCGTCGAGCGGCAGACCCGGGAGGAGGTTGAAGACCGCGAGCAACACGTTGGACACCGTGAGAGCGCCCAGCAGCAGACCCACGACCCCCCCG
>JBPBQU010000312.1:0-2198 GCA_050955085.1 Janthinobacterium lividum
CGTCGCAGGCGGGGTTGGCCCTCACCGGTGGGACCCTCGGCTGGTTCGCGGGCACGACGCTGCAGGCCCGGCGCCTCGAGAGGTTGCCGCGGGTTGCGCTGCTCGCCCTCGGCGGGGTCGTCCTGACGCTCGGCATCGCCGTCCTGGTCGTCCTGGTGGCCGTGGGTGCCAGTGGTTGGTGGGTGTTGCTGTCGTGGCTGGTGGCGGGTTGCGGCATGGGTCTGGGGATGGCCACCACCAGCGTGCTGACGTTGCGCCTCGCCGCCGCGCAGGAGCGCGGGTTGGCGTCCTCGGCCCTGCAGTTGTCCGACAACCTCGGCAGTGTCCTGGGGATCGCGGCGGCGGGTGCGGTCTTCGCCGGATGGCACGAGCCGGGTCACGACGCAAGCCTGTTCACCGCGATCTACGCCGGCCTCGCGGTCGTCGCGCTGCTCGCCGCGGCCGTCGGGATGCGCGCTCGGACACCGACGCGGCCGGGCGCGGGAAGCGGTGTCGCCTCGTCTACGGTGGACGCATCGTGAGCACGGAACCGCACCACCGGCAGTCGCCCGCCCCGCACCGCGACGAACCCGCATTCTCGTTGTCCGACACCACGTCCGGCCCGGTCATGGACGCGCCGGGAGCCGTTGGTGCGCGACCGCTGCGGGCCTGGCAGCACGCGGCCCTGGAGCACTACTTCGACCCCGGGCGCGAGGATCCCGAGGACTATCTGGTCACCGCCACACCCGGTGCGGGCAAGACGACCTTCGCCCTCGCGCTGGCCGCTCGACTCCTCGACTCCCGCCGGGTGGACCGCATCGTGGTCGTCGCACCCACCGACCACCTGCGCACCCAGTGGGCCGAGGCCGCGCACCAGGCGGGCATCGAGCTGGACCCGACGATGACCAACGCGGTCGGCCCGGTCCGCGCGGACGTCCGCGGTTACGTGACGACCTACGCCCAGGTCGCCGGGCACCCGATGCTGCACCGGGCCCGGGCCACCGCGAAGCGTGCGCTGGTGATCCTCGACGAGATCCACCACGCGGGCGACGGACTCTCCTGGGGTGACGCCGTCTCCGAGGCCTTCGCGGATGCCCGCCGCCGGTTGTCGCTGACCGGGACACCGTTTCGCACCAAGGCCGACGAGCGGATCCCGTTCGTCTCCTACGTCGACGACGATGCTGTCGACTCCGAGGGCGGGCTCCGGAGCTCCGCCGATTTCACCTACGGTTATCAGCAGGCGCTCGCGGACGGTGTGGTCCGACCCGTCGTCTTCGCGGCCTACACGGGCACCTCACGGTGGCGCAACTCCGCGGGGGAGGTCGTGGCGGCCTCGCTCACCGACGCGAGCACCAAGTCGGTGGAGTCGTTGGCCTGGAAGACCGCGCTGGATCCGCGTGGCGACTGGGTGCCGCACGTGATCGCGGCGATGGACGAGCGGCTCAACCACCTGCGCGAGCACGGTATGCACGATGCGGGCGGTCTCGTGCTGGCCTCCGACCAGGACGACGCCCGCGCCTACGCCAAGATCGTGCAGCGGGTGACGGGGGAGAAGCCCGTGCTCATCCTGTCCGACGACCCCAAGGCGTCCAGCAAGATCGACGACTTCGCGAACGGCGACCAGCGCTTCGCGGTCTGTGTCCGGATGGTCTCCGAGGGTGTCGATGTCCCGCGTGCGGCGGTCCTGGCCTGGCTGACCTCCTACCGGACCCCACTCTTCTTCGCCCAGGCCGTCGGCCGCGTCGTGCGCTCGCGCGCCCGCGGTGAGTCCGCGACGGTCTTCCTGCCCGCCGTCCGGCCGCTGCTCGCGCTGGCCGCGGAGATGGAGACGGAGCGCAACCACGTCATCCCACCGCCGGCCTCGGTCTCCTCCGACGAGGTCGACGAGGGGGGTCTCGACCTGCTGCCCCCTCCCGAGCGTGAACCCGGTGGGGCGCAGGAGTACGAGGCGCTGGAGGCGCAGGCCGAGTTCGCCCACGTCCTGCACGGTGGGAAGGCCCTGACCGGTGGTCTGACCCCGGTCAGCGTGGAGGAGGAGGACTACCTCGGGCTCCCCGGATTACTCTCCCCGGCGCAGACCGCGACGGTGCTAGCCCAGCGCGATGCGGACATCCGACGCCGCACGGCCTCCCCCCGCCCGTTCGAGGAGGTGCCCGACGCCGCCCCCGCGGAGCCGGCCGAGGAGGAGGCGACGTGGCACACGGCCGCGTTGCTGCGCA
>JBPBQU010000313.1:0-2163 GCA_050955085.1 Janthinobacterium lividum
GTCGTGGTCATGGTGGTGGTCCTTTCGGGGTTGCCGCCTCGGGGTGATCTGGCTGGGTTGATCGCTGCGACGCAGTGTTGACTTCGAGGTTGGTGTTCAGTCGAGTTCGGGGATGTCGAGGAGTTCCTCGACGATGAAACGGACGTCGACGCCGGTGCGCGCGGCGATGGTGGCCACCCCGCGGTTGATGTCGTCGCAGTTGGTGGTGGAGCGCAGGTAGGCGAGGCCGGCGCGGACAGCGAAGACCTGCGCGGCGACCTCGTGCAGGCGCCCGTTCCACGGGGTGATCGCGTCGGTGATGAGGCTGAGGAACAGTGGCTCCGCCGACTCCAACGCCGCCGCGAGCTGGGTGCGGGGTGTGCTTCCCGGGTCCTCCCCGCCGTGCAGGGCCAGTTCCAAGGGCCGCACTCCTCGAGCGGTGAGCATCGACCACGCCCGGGTGCTCGCGCTACGTCCGGCCGGATCGCTGTCGAAGGCGACGACGACGCCACGCTCGGCGAGACTGGTTCCCCTCGCCTGCAGCACCGCGTCCAGCTCCAGCAGGTGGGCCTCGCTCAACGCTGTCCCACAAGACGCCAGCCCGACGTGGGTGTCACGTCCGGCGAGGGTGACGGCCAGGGCGTCGATGCTGCCCTCGGTGAGCACTGGCACCGCACCGTTCGCGAGTAGTTCCAGTACGCGGGGGGTGAAGCCGTAGAGGGTCGCACTCTTGACGTAGAGGGACGTTTCGTTGGTGTTGACGTACTTGGCCAGGTCACGGCCTTCAGTCGCGGCGGCCGCGAGGTCGTCGGGGAACGCGCGGGCGGTGAAGGCCACGACCCGCCCGGCACTGTCGTGCACGGCGAAGGTGACCCGGTCGCGCAACCGGTCGATGAGGTTGCCGGTGCGGGCGGTGACGCTGACACCTGCGGCGAGCAGGTGCTCGTCGGTGTAGCCCAATCCCTGAAGGTGGCGGGTGAGGGCGTTCCATCCCGAAGGTGCGCAGCCGATGCCGTCTTCGGCGCTGAGTAGTGGGAGCTTGCGCATTGCGAGCATCCGCCGGGCGCGACGTCCCTGGATCGGGTCTTCGAGGACGCCTCGGAAGAAACTGGCGGTGTCGGCCAGTACGGCGTGCAGGACCTCCTGCGGTGACCCACCCTCGGTGTCCTCGTCCACCTGGCCGTCGCGCACCACGTCATCGCGGACAGTGTCGGCCCCCGCCACAGTGCTGGCGTGGTTACTGGTGGCGTTCATGCGGGTCCTCCTGTGCTGTGCGTCGATGACTCGGTGGTAGGCGTTTCGGATGATCGTCGGGCTGCTCACGTCAGGAACCACTCACGGGCATGGGACACGACATAGATGGCGAGAGCTACGTCCACGACCACGAAAAAGATGAGGATGATAAGGAGAGCTAGTCCTGCGAACTCCGCCTCGGATTCCTCGGGCTCACTTCTGATTCTACCGCTTTGCTGCTGTGGCGCAACGGTTTTCGGACTATTGTTCGCTGCTGGCGGCATGGGCTCGATCTTGGATAGTTCATGCTCGCAGCAACGGGCGATGTCCTGGTCTCCAGCGACGTTTCGCCCATACACGTCCTTGTAGAGCCGGATCACCTCCGCGTGCCGGTGTTCGGCGGGGTTCATCGGGCGCGACCCGTCTCGGCAGGGTGGGTGCGCGACGTGGCGACAACGGGGCCGGATGCCTGGAGGCCGACCAGTGCGGTGAGGCGGTCGGGGCGAAACCCGGACCAGTGCTGCACGATGCCCGCGTCCTGTCCGGAGTGGGGGTTGTCGGTGACGACGACGACCGGGGCCTCGACGTGGCCGAGTTCGTCGCGCACGTAGGCGCAGGCTTCCTCGTTCTCGCGTAGGTCGATCTCGCGGTAGGTGATCCCGCTGGTGCTGAGGACACGGGTCGTCAGGGTGCAGCGCCTGCAGGTGGGACCGGCGGTGTAAACGGTGACGTTCACGAGGTTTCTACCCTTCTGTCGTACGGCGTTGTGGTGGAATCCGTAGCGGTGCAACACACCCCGAGGTAGGACGGAGAACAGACCCAGCCCTGCGGCCTGCTAACGCCGCCGACCATCCCCGCCCCCTCCCGGCGCAGTTCCAGATGGCCGCTCAAGAGGACGGCGTAGACACCCGCAGGGCGCGGCGCAGCCGCGAGTCGAGGAAGCCCCGAAGG
>JBPBQU010000314.1:0-2157 GCA_050955085.1 Janthinobacterium lividum
CAGACCGGTCCGCTCGTCCAGCGGCGTCGACGGCCCCCTGGACGCCTTGTCGCTGACGCTTCCTCGTGCCCCGGGGCCAGCGATGATCCCCCGGGGTGAGAGCCAGGATGACCGACGGTCACCCGTGCGTCCAGCAACTCGCGGCAATGGAGGGAATGTCGCTACGGAGAGTCCGTTATGACCTACTGAGAGAGCAGAAAAGCGGGAACGCGTGGTTTTCGGGCACTCCCAGTCCACCGGGGGCCGCGTATGCTTGGCGGCGGTTGCCTCGGCGAGGGTGGCGCTTCCGGCGCCACCGTGATCGACGCGGTGGACGCGGTGGCGCGCCCTCCCGGGGTCGTTACGCAGTCCACCCCGAGAGCACCTGGAGATCCCCGTGGCCGAGACCAAGCTGTCCGCCGAGAAGCGTTCGTCCTTCGGAAAGGGCGCCGCCCGCCAGATCCGCCGTGACAACAAGATCCCTGCCGTCGTCTACGGCCACGGCGAGGCGCCGTTGCACATCGCCCTGCCCGGCCACGAGACGATGATCGCGCTGCGGGCGTCCAACGTCCTGCTCTCCATCGACGTCGACGGCCAGACGCACCTGACCCTGCCCAAGGACGTGCAGCGCGACCCGGTCAAGGGCTTCATCGAGCACGTCGACCTGCTCGTGGTACGCCGTGGCGAGAAGGTCACCGTCGAGGTGCCGCTGCACGTCGTCGGCGACGCAGCCGTCGAGACCGTCGTCCAGCAGGAGCTCACGGTCATCTCGGTCGAGGCCGAGGCCACCCACATCCCGAGCGCCTTCGAGGTCTCCGTCGAGGGCCTTACCGCCGGCGCTCACGTCGCCGCCTCCGCGGTGCCGCTGCCCGAGGGCGTCACGCTGGTCGGTGACCCCGAACAGCTCGTCGTCGTGGTGACCGCCGCCGTGACCGCCGAGCAGCTCGAGGCCGAGCTCGAGGTCGCCGAGGCCGAGGCCGGCATCGTGCGCGACGAGTCGGACGCCGAGGCGGCGGACGCTGCGGCATCGGACGGCGAGGGGTCCGACGGCGAGGCGTCCTCCGACGCTCCTGCCGAGTCCTGAACCCTGCTGAATCGTTGCTGAACTCCTGGTGAAGTCCGACTGAGAACCCGAGCACTGAGGAGACCGATCCGGTGAGCGACGCCTGGCTCGTCGTCGGACTGGGCAACCCCGGTCCCGAGTACGAGCGCACCCGGCACAACGTCGGCCAGGCCGTGCTCGACGAGTTGGCGTCGCGCACCCGGAGTTCCCTCAAGCGGCACCGGTCGGGGGCGAGGGTCGCCGAGGTCCGCCTCGGCACCCTCCCCGGCGGTGCCCCCGGGCCGCGGGTCGTCCTCGCCGCCCCCACGTCGTTCATGAACCTCTCGGGGGGCCCCGTGGCCGGATTGGCGGGTTACTTCGACGTCGACCTCGGTCATGTCGTCGTCGTGCACGACGAGCTCGACGTCGACTTCGGCGTCGTGCGGTTGAAGCAGGGCGGTGGCGAGGGTGGCCACAACGGTCTCCGGAGCATCTCGAAGTCGTTGGGCGGCAAGGACTACCTCCGCGTGCGCATCGGAATCGGTCGTCCCCCGGGGCGGCAGGACCCGGCCGACTTCGTCCTGAAGGAGTTCTCCTCCGCGGAGAAGAAGGATCTCTCGTTCCTCGTCATGGACGGCGCCGACGCCGTCGAGAAACTTGTCGCCGACGGGCTCGAGGCGGCACAGCAGAAGTTCCACGCCCCGGCCTGACGGGGCTCGCGCACTCCCGGGTCTGCCTGCTGGTACGACGCCGCCTCTCCGCGAAGCTGCGGTGAGTGCCGGACCACGAGGCCGTCTGCATTCCCCTCCTCGCAGCCGACTGTCCGCGCGGCGGTCCCCGGACGACGGGCGTCTGCGTGCTGACCCGTGGTGGGACCGCCCGCTGTGCGACCCGGTGACATCGGCCATCCGACGGTGGGTTTCATGCAGATCCAGAAAGGCCGATGGGCCTCCTCGTGGTCTGTTCCTGCCGGACCTGGTGGCCGGCCGACGGTCGTCGGCGATCAGCGTCTGTCACCCGCCCGTCGAGGTGGCGAGTTCACTCACGTCGAACTGGCGGGCGCAGGAAGGTGCCTGCCGGCGGTACAGGTGGAGGGGACGGGAACCCACATCTGAACCGGGTGTCGCGGTGCGGCC
>JBPBQU010000315.1:0-2116 GCA_050955085.1 Janthinobacterium lividum
TCGGCGCTCGCGCGCGCCGACGCGAGGTCGTGGACCACCTCGGCACCCTCGGCGACGTAACCCGGGTCACGGGAGAGCACGAGGTTTCGCCGTCCCGGCAGCGGGCGGAAACGGGGAGGCAACGACTCCCACGTCGCCCGGCCCATGACCACGCTCGACCCCATCGTGAGGGCGGCGAAGTGCGCCATGTCCTCCGGGATGCGCCACGGGATCCGACCGTCGACGCCGATGATCCCGTTGGCCGACTGAGCCCAGACCAATCCGATCACTCTGCGCTCAGACCGCCACGGGAGCCTTGATCGAGGGGTGGTGGCGATAATCCACGACCTCGAAGTCGGCGTAGTCGTGCTCGAACAACCCGGCGGGGCGGATCGTCAACTGCGGGAAGGGGTACGGCGTGCGGGACAACTGCTCGGCGACCTGGTCGACGTGGTTGTCGTAGATGTGGCAGTCCCCCCCGGTCCAGACGAAGTCACCGGGTTCGAGACCGACCTCAGCGGCCACCAGCATCGTCAGCAACGCGTAGCTGGCCACGTTGAACGGGACGCCCAGGAACAGGTCGGCCGAGCGCTGGTAGAGCTGGCAGGAAAGCCTGCCGTCGGCGACGTAGAACTGGAAGAACGCGTGGCAGGGCGCGAGCGCCATCTTGTCGAGCTCGGCGACGTTCCACGCCGAGACGAGCATCCGCCGGGAGTCGGGGTTGCTCCGTAGCGTCTGCAGGACCTCGCTGATCTGGTCGACGTGGCGTCCGTCCGGGGTCGGCCAGGAGCGCCACTGCACGCCGTAGACCGGACCGAGGTCACCGTCCGCGTCGGCCCATTCGTCCCAGATCGTCACCCCGCGCTCCTGCAGCCACCGCGCATTGCCGTCGCCACGCAGGAACCACAACAGCTCGAGAGCGATGGACCTGAAGTGCACGCGCTTGGTCGTGATGAGCGGGAAGCCGACCGAGAGGTCATAACGCATCTGGTGGCCGAAGACGCTGCGGGTACCCGTCCCCGTGCGGTCCGACTTCGCCGTACCCGTCGCGAGAACGTGGCGCAGGAGGTCCTCGTACTGGGTGTCCACGGGGTCGGGGTGCAGGTCAGCCACCCCCCGAGGGTAGGTCAGAGCGGGGACACCAACGGTGCATCGAAGTCCGCGTCGTCGCCCGCCTCACCCCGGACGACGGCTGCGAGCCGCGCCAACCAGGCCGCCCCCGCGAGGTCGTTGACGTTGTGCCGCGCTTCGAGCACGGGGTAGGGCTTGCTGGGGACACCGTCGGCGGGGCGTACGTCGACGTGGTTCACGCGGTAGCCGTTCTCGTGCAGCCAGTCGGCCATGGCGTAGTCGGTGCGGGAGTCGCCGACCGTGCGCCAGGCCGCGGGGAGGGCGCCGTCATCGGCGAGGAGCTCCAGCGCCGTCGCGGCACCGCGGTCCTTGCCGAGCAGGACCGACTCGACGTCCACCGAGATGATCGTGGGGTCGATGCGCCAGTCGACCGCTCCCGCGGCGTCGGGTTGGGCCGTGCCCCGGCACGTGACGCCGAGGTCGAGGCCGGCGAAGACCGCGAGCGCCGCCGTCTCGTAGTGCCGTTGCGCCCTCAGATAACTGGGGCTGTCGACGTCGAGACGCTGCTCGATGGAAACCATCGCCCGCTTGCCGTCGTCGACGAACATCGTCTCGGCGAAGTCGTTGCGAGCCAGGTCTTCCAATGCCCGAACGGCGGCTGCCGGCAACGCCACGCTGTCGTCGACGGCGATCGGGCCGAGCCCACCCACCCCGATACTGAAGTGCACCGCGCCCTTCTCGCAGACCGCGTGGATCCGGGACGCCGGGGGCAGACCGGCCGCGAGCAGCGGGCGTACGACCTCGGCGTCGAGGAAGTCATCGGAACGACCCGTGTTGAAGACCACCGGAATCCCGGCCGCGAGCAGTTCGAGCAGGCTGTCCAGCAACCCCGGAGCACTGATCGATCGGGTGACGGGGCTGGCGATCGGGCCGTCGACGTCGAGGAGGAGACCGAAGGGCGGGATGTCGAGGCTCACCCGCTCATCCTCGCAGTAGGCATAGCACCAACCAGGTGGTTGTCGATCGCGTCCAGTCGTCGAAGGCCGCCTCATCGTTGAGCTGCGCG
>JBPBQU010000316.1:0-2075 GCA_050955085.1 Janthinobacterium lividum
ACGCCGACGGCGTAGGTGGCGAAGACGACGGTGGTGCTCACCCCGGACAGGCCCCACTGCGCTGAGTACAGGGCGTACAGGGGTGTCGGCAGGGTGGTGCCGAGCATGGTGACGAAGAAGGCGTAGCCGGCGACGGCGAGCCAGCGGGTTCCCCCGGGAGGTGCGTTCACCCGGCCCAGGGTGACGCGTCCGCAACCCGGGTGCTCAGCGGGGACCACCGGTTCGCCGGAGTGCGGCGCGTAGCAGGTCCTCACCGGGGGTGGTGAGGGTCTGGGCGGTGGAGAATCTGGTGGCCGGGGTCGTGGACCGGCCGAGGCGGGCGACGGCGCGGGCGCTTGCTTCGAGGATGCCGAGGACCTCGGGTCGGCTCAGTGCGGGGAGGGAGCCGGCGGGGCCGTCGAGGGCGAGGCAGCCGACGACGTCGGAGACGGACCCGGTGTCGTCGACGACGGGGACGGCGACGACGACGGGGTAGCGACCGCGCAGGCGGGTGAACTCCTCGCGGGTGAGTCCCTGCCGGTCGCTTTCGGGCAGTGCGTCCCATCCGGCGGGGTCGAGAGCGTCGAGGCGGGCCTCGAGGGCGGTGAGGTCGCGGGCGACGACGGTGCCGGTGGCGACGCAGGTGCCGATCACGCCTTTGCCCGGTGTCCAGACGGTGCCGGAGGCTGCGGGTCGACGTCCGGCGCGAACGCGGTGCAGCCGAGCGAGGCGGGCGCCGCGCCAGCGCCGCACCCAGGGGGTCCGGGTTTCGTAGGCCGCCACCGCGAGGTCGCGGGGATCGGTGTGGGTGGCGTCGGCGATCGCCCAGACACTGCCCTGAAGGAGGTCCTCCAGCAGGTCGCGCTGCGCGTTGCGGCGTTGCGCGCGGACCGCGGCGACGGCGTGGCTGACGCTGGTGGCGATCGCGAGCGCCGCGGCGAGGGCGACGAACAACACGACGGTGTGGGGTTGCATGTCCCAGAGGTCGGTGCGGTCGAGGGCGAGGGCGGCGGCGACGAGGGCGGCCAGCACGGCCACGGTGACGTCGGCCAGCACGCGCTGCACGGGGTCTCCGGAGGGTCGGGGTTCGGGGTCGGGGTTCGGGGCCGCTACAGCGTTGACCCTAGGGGCGGGGTCGGACATGGCTGGGTGGTCGGGACGGAGGACGGCGACGTCGTCGAGCGACGGGGAGGGTCGGTCGTCGGATCGCTGTCGGCGAGCTCCGCGCGATGCCTGTGGCGCAGGGTCTGGGCGATGCCTGTGGCGCAGGGTCTGGGCGGGTGGCGCTGGTGACCTGGTGGGGAAGGGGTCAGAGCGTGGTCAGGATCAACGTGCCCGGGCCGACCCAGCTGCCACCGTTGGTCGCCCACTGCGGATCAGCGGCGAGTTCGGGCGGGATCGGGACGCTGAGCGGGAACCACAGCAGCTGGTAGTCGAGGGGCTGCACCTGACCGGTGTGCAGTCGGTGGTAGTTCAGCTCCAGGAGCTTGGAGAAGACCGAGTCCGACGCGTCGAGGCGGGTGGTGATGAGGGGGCCCACCAGGTCCCGGTCGGAGAAGGCATCGATGATCTCGCATTCGCAGCTGAAGGCCAGGGTGCCGATCTCACCGGGCGAGCCCACCCGGGCGTCGCCGACGATCCGGCTCAGGTCGGAACCGATCTGCTGGTACTGCCCGGCGGTGGCGAAGTTGCCGAAGATGGGGGGCGTCGTCCAGGGCAGCGTGCGCCCGGGGGCCGAGGCCACCAGGGCGAGGACTGCGAGCGGGATGAGCAGGATCGGCACCGCGTTCCGCCGTCGCTGCGCACCGGCATCACCACCGCCACCGACACCGGCACCGACACCGACACCGGACGCACCGAGCGCACCCAGACCCAGCACACCCACCAGCGCGAGCCCGGCCATCGGCAGCACGTAGTACCACTGGTAGGGCGGCACGCCCAGGACGGAGTAGACGCCGAAGTAGGCGACAGCACCCAGACCGAGACCGATCAGCGCTCCCCGTCCGGGAGTCCGGGTGCGCCGACGGATCGAGACCACCATCAACCCCGCCCACCCGAGCAGGCCGAGCACCGCCGGGATCACCGACACCACCGTC
>JBPBQU010000317.1:0-2041 GCA_050955085.1 Janthinobacterium lividum
GGCGTGCTGGTGCAACCCGTCGCGGGCGTTGTCGTTGACGGGCGCGTGCGGGCGGTTGATCGGGATCTGCCCGAAGTTCGGCCCGCCCAACCGGGACAACTGGGTGTCGAGGTAGGAGAAGTTGCGGCCCGCCAGCAGCGGGTCGTTGGTGGGCTCGATACCGGGGACGACGTGCCCCGTGTGGAACGCGACCTGCTCGGTCTCCGCGAAGTAGTTCGTGGGGTTCGCGGTGAGGACCAGTTTGCCGACCTTGCGGACCGGGCACATCTCCTCGGGCACGAGCTTGGTCGGGTCGAGCAGGTCGATCCCCTCGAACGTGTCGCTCCCGTCGTCGGGCATGACCTGCAGGCCGAGCTCCCACTCCGGGAACGCACCGGCCTCGATCGCGTCGGCGAGGTCACGACGGTGGAAGTCCGGGTCGAAACCCTGCGCCAGCTGTGCCTCCTCCCACAGCAACGAGTGCACACCCAGCAGCGGCTTCCAGTGGAACTTCACCAGTGACGTCTCGCCCTCGGCGTTGACGAGGCGGAACGTGTGGACGCCGAAACCCTCCATCGTCCGGAAGGAGCGGGGGATACCGCGCGGGCTCATGTTCCACAGCGTGTGGTGGGTGGCCTCGGTGTGCAGGGACACGAAGTCCCAAAACGTGTCGTGCGCACTCTGGGCCTGCGGGATCTCACGATCGGGCTGGGGTTTCGCGGCGTGGATGATGTCGGGGAACTTGATGGCGTCCTGGATGAAGAACACCGGCATGTTGTTGCCGACGAGGTCCCAGGTGCCTTCCTTGGTGTAGAACTTCACCGCGAACCCGCGGGTGTCGCGCGCGGTGTCGGCGGAACCGCGCGAGCCCAGGACGGTCGAGAACCTGACGAACACCTCGGTCTCGAGGTTCTCCTCGGCCAGCACCGCGGCACGCGTCACCCCGGCGGCGTTGCCGTAGGCGGTGAACGTCCCGTGCGCTCCGGCGCCGCGCGCGTGCACGACGCGCTCGGGGATGCGCTCGTGGTCGAAGTGCATGATCTTCTCGCGCAGGTGGAAGTCCTCGAGGAGGACGGGGCCGCGCGGGCCGGCCTTGAGGGAGTGGTCGGTATCGGGGAGTCGGACCCCCTGCGAGGAGGTGAGGAACTCCCCGGACTGGGCTCGGGGGTCGGGCCCGCGCTTCGGCCCCTCGTAACCGGCGCCGGTGGGGCTCACGACGGCGGGGGCGGCCTGGTCGGGCTTGTGCTGCGGGCTCATGCTGGTCCTCCTGGCGGGTGACGGATGCCCTTCGAACGCTAGGGGGTAGCCCCTGGCGGGTACACGCTCGGGGGTGGAGCGACGTCCGTGGGAGGGTTTCGGGGTGAAGGTGCTCGTGATCACCGACGGCGTCCCGCCCGAGCATCGGGGCGGGGTCGCCTCCTCCGTCCTCGTGGAGGTCGCCGAACTCGTGCGGCGCGATCACGACGTGACGGTGCTGACCCGCCGTCACGACGCCGGGCAGCCCCTGGTCGAGCAGCGGGACGGATGGCGGTTGCTGCGCCACCCCGCCCCCCTGCGGGGAACGCGCGGCTATTACGCCCACCCCGCCACGACATCGCTGCAGGTGCCTGGTTGGTTGCGCTCACTGCAGCGCCGGGAGCGTTTCGACGTGCTCTACGTGCACAGCACGTTCCACGGCGCGGCGGTCGTCCGGGCGGGACTGGGTGCCAGGACGGTGTACCGCTTCCACGCCCCCTCCTCCCTCGAGGTCCGTCTCGACGCGGCGGGTGGGAAGTACCCCCTCGCGCGGTTCGCCGGCGGGGCCGTCGCCGAGATCACCCGCCGGGCCGAGCTGTCGGCGTTGCAGGGGTGCGCGCGTGTCGTCGCCACGAGTTGGTTCATGCGTCGGCTGCTGCGCCAGGTCCACCCGGCTGTGCGCGGGCGGTTGGACGTCGTACCCCTCGCGGTCGACCTCGACCGGTTCACCCCGGCCGATGACGCCGGACGCGCCGCGGCCCGGGCCCGGTTCGGGGTCGTGGGTCAGGGTCCGGTGCTGCTCTCGGTGCGACGGTTGGTGAGCCGG
>JBPBQU010000318.1:0-2040 GCA_050955085.1 Janthinobacterium lividum
CTTGCCCTCGTACCCGGAGAGGAGCTGGATGACCTGCTGGCGGACCCGGTTCAGGTCCGCACCCAGCTTCACCAGCACCTGCGCGGCGACACCCTCGCCCTCGCGGATCAGTCCGAGCAGGATGTGCTCGGTCCCGATGTAGTTGTGCCCCAGCTGCAGCGCCTCACGCAGCGAGAGCTCCAGCACCTTCTTGGCGCGGGGGGTGAAGGGGATGTGCCCGGACGGGGCCTGCTGGCCCTGACCGATGATCTCCTGGACCTGCTCGCGGACCGCGTCCAAAGAGATGCCCAGCGACTCGAGGGCCTTGGCGGCGACGCCTTCACCCTCGTGGATCAGGCCGAGCAGGATGTGCTCGGTCCCGATGTAGTTGTGGTTGAGCATCCGGGCCTCTTCTTGGGCCAGGACGACGACCCGTCGGGCGCGGTCGGTGAACCTCTCGAACATGCGGCGCTCCTCGCGGGTGGTCGGGTCCTCGGGGGCTGTCCCCACGGACCATTCCGATGCTAGTCCCGGGCCCTGACAGCTTCACTCCTATCGGCGTCGGCCGAGGAGTCGTGAGGCGGTGCCGACCCGGATATCCCTCATAACCTGCGCCTGGATACCCCGATTCCGCCACGGCGTTCGCTGGTGGCGTAGGCAATCCGTCGCCGCGACGGCGAGGTGGTCGGTAGGTGTCGACAGCGCGGGGAGGCCGTGGTGACGCAGTGCACCGGGTGGACACGGCGCTGGTCGTGAAGGTCCCCCGGTCGCGGACGAACCGGTGGCGCCGTGGCCGCAACCCGCCACCGGGTGGGGTGTCCCGGCCCACCTGACGACGCCCTCCCCGCTCATGAGGTGGGCACCTGCAGCACCCCGTCGACGCGACGGGGGATGTCCAGGGGGCCCTCGCGCAGCTCGGCGGGCAGCAGGTCGGCGGGTGCGCCCTGGTAACTGACGGGGCGCAGGAACCGCCGGATCGCCGACGTGCCGACGGAGGTGTGCTGGGAGTTGGTCGAGGGCCAGGGACCGCCATGGTGCTGGGCCCAGGAGACCGCGACACCCGTGGGATAGGCGTCGAAGAGAAACCTCCCCGCCTTGTCCGCCAACCGGTCCACGATCAGAGCCGGGAGCTCGACCTCGCCCGCACCACGGTGCACGGTCGCGGTCAGCGACGCGGGGACCTCGCGCAGTGCCAACAGCAGATCGGCCTCGTCCTCGTAGCGGACCACCACCGCCACCGGCCCGAAGCACTCCTCGGTGACCGCGGGCGTCAGCTCGCGTGCCGTGGTGCTCAGCAACCGGGGTGTCGCCCAGGCCCCTCGGTCCTCTCGGGGCACTCCCCCGTGGGCCACCTCCTCGACACCGGGCAGGGCTACGAGCTCGTCACCACCCCGGGCGTAGGAGTCGGCGATGCCGGCGTCGAGCAGCACCTGCGCACCGACGGCCGTCACCGCCGTCGCCATCGTCTGCAGCACCCGGTCACCGTCGGCCCCCGTGGGGACGAAGACCAGACCGGGTTTGGTGCAGAACTGACCGGCGCCCAACGTGAAGGAGGCGACCGCCCCGGCGGCGATCTGCGGCCCGCGCTGTGCGGCCGCGGCCGGGGTGATGACCAGCGGGTTGAGGCTGGCCAGCTCACCGAAGAAGGGGATCGGGTCGAGGCGCGCCTCGATGATCTCCACCAGGGCCTTGCCGCCGCCGAGGGAACCGGTGAACCCCGCCGCCCGCACGGCAGGGTGCGCCACGAGCGCGGCACCGGCCTGCAGGCCGTGCACGAGAGCCAGGGTCCCCGCGGGTGCACCGGCCTGCGCCGCGGCCGCGGCCATCACCTCGAAGCACAGCCGTGAGGTCGCGGGGTGCGAACCGTGCGCCTTGATCACGACGGGGCAGCCGGCGGCCAGCGCCGAGGCGGTGTCCCCACCGGGGACGCTGAACGCCAACGGGAAATTGCTCGCACCGAACACCGCTACCGGTCCCAGGGCGACGAGCATCCGCCGCAGATCCGGTCGCGGGCCCATCGGGGTGTCGCCGACGTGGTCGATGGTGACTTCCAGGTAGCTG